>JAJYYT010000370.1:1378-3189 GCA_021800645.1 Actinomycetes bacterium | reverse complement strand
GCCGCCGGGTGGGCCGTAGAGGACTCGAACCTCTGACCCCCTGCGCGTCATGCAGGTGCGCTACCAACTGCGCCAACGGCCCGTCGGGTCTTCGAGGTTACCACCGGTCCGCCACGATCGACCCGCCGCCGGACTGCTCACAGCATGCTCACAGCCGTGCTGCGAAAGAGCTCGGACGCCGCGGCGACGGGGCGCGGCAACGGGGCTTCTCCTCGCGCACACAGGTCACCTTCCGCGGTCGCGCCCGCGACCTCGCACCAGCCCCCAGGTAGATTCCCGAGGATGCACACGGTCGCCGGAGCCGGGGACCCCGGCGCGACCGAAAGCGCCGAGGGCGAGGGCGAGGATGCTGAGGCGGGAGAGGCCCGGCGTGACGGTGCCCCTGCCGCGCAGCTGCAGCTCGGTCGCGCCGGGCAGGGCGCGACCGGAGAGCGCCGGGCGTCTCAGCCGCGCGTGACTCCCGAGACGGCGGACACGATCGGGCGGGCGATCGGCGCAGCCGCGGTCATCGGCGCCACGATCTTCGTCGTCTGGCAGCTGCGGCTCGGACTGATCTTCTCGAACAACATGGACGTCGGGGGCGACAACGGCGGGCACGTCGCCGCGCCCTACTACCTGATCCACGACCTCCTCCCCCACCTGCGCCTCACGGGTTGGGACCCCTGGTGGTTCGACGGCATGCCGCTCTACGTCTTCTACTTCCCGCTCCCCGCGCTGCTCGTCGCCGCGTTGAATCTGATGCTCCCCTACAACCAGGCGTTCAACGTCGTGACCATCCTCGGCACCGTCACACTGCCGTTGTGTGCGTGGGCGTTCGGCTCGTTGGCAGGGTTTCGCCGCCCGGTGCCCGTGCTCATGTCGCTCGTGACACTGCCCTACCTCTTCAACACGAGCTACACGATCGACGGCGGGAACCTCACCTCCACCCTGGCGGGCGAGTTCTCGTTCAGCCTCGCGCTGAGCGTCGGGCTGCTCTTCCTCGGCGTGTTCGTGCACTCCCTCCGCACCGGCCGGCTGCGCTGGCTCGCCGCCCTCCTGTTCGCCTTGACGGTCCTCTGCCATCTCGTACCCGCGCTCGCCTTCGGGGTCGTCGCGGTCTTCATCGTGCTCCTCCGCCGGCGGTGGTCCTCGCTCAAGATCGCTGCGGCCATCGGCGTGACGGGGGCACTGCTCGTCGCCTTCTGGCTCGTCCCGTTCGCGGCGGACCTCCAGTACAGCTCCTCGATGGGCTACCTGCGCGTCGGCGGGCTGCACGTCCCGCTCGACCCGCACGGCTTTGTCTACGAGCTCGTCCCGGCGGTTCTCGGAGTCGTCATAGCAATCGTCCGGAGCAACAGGGTGGCCGTCGCGCTCGGCCTCGCCGCGCTCGGCGCGGCGTTGTCGTTCTGGAAGATGCCGGCGGGCCTCGTCTACAACGGGAGGTGGCTCCCGTTCTGGTTCCTCTTCGTCGGCCTGCTCGCCGCCTACGCCATCGGAGAGGCTCTTGCTCTCCTCGGGCGGCTGCTCCGCCGGCCGAGGACGACCGCGGCGGCGGGAACCGTCGTCGCCTATGTGGGCTGTGCCGCCGCGGCGGCCGTCGCAGGAGGCCTCATCGGCGCGTTCCCGGGCGTGTCGCCTCATGGGAACCAGATCCAGGTACAGGGCTGGGTGTCATGGAATTACACCGGCTTCCAGGGCAAGTCGGGCTGGCCCGAGTTCTCCGGCATGGTGGCCGTCGGATAGAGATCATCCTGCCAGGTTGTGGGAAACTCGTAGGCGCTGTAGATCATCTTCGATGGCGGCCCGACCCACGCCGGGCTCGAATCCACGAT
>JAJYYT010000370.1:0-1368 GCA_021800645.1 Actinomycetes bacterium | reverse complement strand
GGGCGGCTGCAGTACGAGTACCTCAGCGAGACGACCAACCCCTTCGGGTCCACCGAGGCGATGATGTCGATCCCGATGTGGACGAAGGGCTGCATCCAGTCGACGGACGGCATCTACTTCGAGTCCTCGACGACGACGCCGTACCACTTCCTCGACATGAGCGAGCTCTCCCAGAACGGCGAGGCGTCCGATCCCATCTCCTACCTCAGCTATCCCGGCTTCGACCTGCCGGACGGCGTACGCCATCTGCAGCTCATGGGCGTCAGGTACTTCCTCGCCATGTCTCCACCGGTGGAGGCGCAGGCGGCTGCCGACCCCTCGCTCGTCCGTGTCGCCCAGACGACCGGTTTCCCCGGCCCCATCAACGGCGTTCCGGACCCGAAGCCCGTCTGGCAGCTCTATCTCGTGAAGAACAGCCCACTCGTGAAGCCGCTCGGCTACCTGCCCGAGGTGGAATCGTCCGACGCGCAGAAGTGGCTCGACACCAACCTCGCCTGGTACGAGCGGGAGAACTACTGGCCGGTGGAGCTCGCCCGCTCAGGCCCGGCGTCCTGGCCGCGTGCCCGCGCCGGCACGCTCGTTCCGCAGCAGCGAGGCATCCCGGTCACGCCGACCACCGTGAGCGACGTGCGAACGACCAACTCCTCGATCTCGTTCCACGTGTCACGCCTCGGCTCGCCCGTGCTCGTGAAGATCCCCTACTTCCCGAACTGGACCGCCTCAGGAGCAGACGGGCCGTACGAGGCCTCCCCGAACCTCATGGTCGTCGTGCCGACGAGCCACGACGTGACTCTCACCTACGGCACGGACACGGTGGACTGGGCGGCAAAAGCCGGCTCGCTCCTCGGTCTTGCCGGGCTCGGCGCCATGGCGTTCACGCGTCCGCCCGACCCCGGCGCCCCCGTGCGGGGCGACGTGCCCGTGAGGCCGGGCGGCGGGAATGACCGCGACACAGAGGCCGCCGAAGGCACGTCAGGCATCCCCACCCGGACCGACCTCGTACCAGAAGGCAGGAGCAGCGGACCACCGAGGGCTTCTCCGTTGCCGGCGGAGGAGAGCGACGACCCGCTCGACCTCGAGAGCGACCCGTCCGGTTCGTGGCCGCCAGAGGGCCGGGAGTGAACCACCCGGTCGTGTCCGTAGTGCTGCCGGCCCACAACGAGTCCGCTCTCCTCGAAGCGGTCGTCACCGAGATCGTGCGCGGGCTCGAGGAGCGGCAGCTCGACCACGAGATCATGGTCGTCGAGAACGGCTCGAGCGACGGCACGGCGGCAATCGCGCGCAAACTGGCAAGCAGCTTCGGCTCTGTGCGTGCGCTCGCCCTCGAGCAGGCGGACTACGGCAGAGCCATCGCGACCGGAATCGAGC
>JAJYYT010000369.1 GCA_021800645.1 Actinomycetes bacterium | reverse complement strand
CTCGTCCCGCACCTGGGCAGGCCGATCACAACAACGCGGCTGTGGGTGGGCCTCGGACCGATCACGTTCCAGCCCATCGAGTTCGCCAAGCTCCTCCTCGTCGTCTTCTTCGCCTCCTACTTCGCCGAGCGCAAGGAGCTGCTCTCGATCCCGACGGCACGTGTGGGGAACCGGCTCTTCCTCGACCCGCGTCCACTGGTGCCGATCCTGCTGTTCTGGGCGCTCTCGATGGGGATCATCGCCCTCGAGGACGACATCGGCTTCGCCATGCTGGTCTTCACCGTGTTCGTGGTCCTGCTCTGGGTCACGACGGGCCGGTGGGCGTACATCGCCTTCTCGATGGTGCTCTTCGCCGTCGGCGCCTTCGCGGCGTCGCGCCTGTTCAGCCAGGTCCACGTCCGCATCGACCTGTGGCTGCACGCCGCACCCAACACCCAGCTCGGCTACGGCTTCTTCGACTTCGCGCACGGCGGCATCGGCGGCTCCGGCCTCGGCACCGACCCGTTGGCAGGTGCGTTCTCCTGGATGCACATCACCACCGACATGGTCTTCGCCGCGGTCGGCGACCAGCTCGGCTTCATCGGAGCCGCAGCCGTCGTGATCGCCTTCGTCCTCCTCATCGGCGCAGGACTGCGGATCGCCCAGGCCGCCCGCTCGGACTTCTCCCGGCTCGTCGCCGCCGGTCTCACCGCCGTGCTCGGGTTCCAGGCGTTCTTCATCATGGCGGGCGTGACCCGGCTCCTGCCGTTCACCGGCATCACGCTGCCCTTCGTCGCCTACGGCGGGTCCTCGTTGGTCGCGAACTACGTCCTCGTCGCACTGCTCATGCGCGTCTCGGAGGAAGGCTCCTAGACGCTCGCGGAACGGTCGAAGGGCATCAGCCTGCCGAGCGACACAGAGTTCCTCGTGGCACCCTGACGCCCGAGCGGGCCTCGCCTCCCGACGCCTGGGGCCTACACGACGCGTCCCCGGCGCGTCCCCGGGGCCTACCCGGCGCCGTCTTGGGTGGGGTCGTCTCCGGTGGAGTCGTCGGGCGGCACGTCGACGCCAGGGCTGAACAGCCGCTCGTCGCAGAGCACCGGCGCCGGCACCCGCTGGCGGAGGGCGAGGCAGATGCCGTCGCTCGGACGGCACGAGAGCACCGAGCGACCGACAGGGCCGACGAGCACGAGCTCGGCGAAGTAGGTCGCGCCGGTGCGCCCGGTCAGGCGCACGGCCACGACGTCGATGCCGTAGCGCTCGAGGGTCTCGGCGAACAGGTCGTGGGTGAGCGGGCGCGGCGCCGACGTGCCACCGATCGCGTGCGCGAGCGCCACGCCCTCGGCGGTGCCGATCCGGAACGCCAGCCGATCGTGGCGCCCTTCTGCGTCTTCGAGCGACACGGTCGGGAACTGGTCGGGCAGGGCGACCTCCACCGAGACGACGCGCACGATCCGGTAGGTGCGCGCGTTCGGCGGGGGAAGGCCGGTCGGTGCCCGAACGGCCCGCGCGTCGTCGGAGCTCGCGTCGCCGGAGGGCGCTTCCTCGGAGGTCGCCTCCTCTTCCGGCGCCTCGGTCCCGGTCGAGCCCTCCACCGGCGTTAGCCCCCTCGACGGGCGTAGACGCTCAACCCGAGACCCATCGCCGTGAAGAACGCGATCACCGCCGTTCCCCCGTAGCTGATGAACGGGAGCGGGATCCCGGTGATCGGCATGATGCCCACGGTCATCCCGGCGTTCTGGAACGTGCTGTACGCGATGAAGGCGAACACGCCGGCGCAGACGAGGCGCCCGAAGTCGTCGCGGGCGATCTGCCCGACGCGCAGCACCCGCCACGCCAGGAAGAACAGCAGGCCCAGCACCCCCACGGAACCCACGAACCCGAGCTGCTCGCCAATCGCGGTGAAGATGAAGTCCGTCTGCTGCTCGGGGACGTACCCGAGGTTCGTCGCCGCGCCGTGGCCGATGCCGGTGCCGAGCAGGCCCCCGGCGCCGATCGCGTCCTTCGCCTGCTGGAGGTTGTAGACGGCCCCCGCCAGTGTGCCGGTGGGGTGCGCTGTCGACTGGTGCAGGAAGCTCGTGATGCGCAGGAGCTGGTAGTGGTGCAGCAGCCCTGCGCCGAGCACCAGGGCGACCGCAGCCACCACTCCGATGAACAGCACGATCATCACACGCGTGGGGAGCCCTGCGACCACGAGCATCACGATCAGGACGACCGACATGACGATGCCGGTGCCGAGGTCGGGCTGGAGCATGACGAGCCCGATCGGGACCGCGCCGAGCAGGAGGACCTTCACCACGTCGCGCCAGGTGAGCCCGTCGGGGCGTCGGGAGCAGTACGTCGCGACGGCGATGATGAGACCGAGGACCGCGAACTCAGAAGGCTGGACCTGGATCGGGCCCAGGTTGAACCAGCGCGCCGAGCCAAGCGGCGAGTGGGTGCCCACGTGCGGGACCATCACGGCGAGGAGGATGAACAGCGAGACGCCGTAGATGGCCATACCCAGCGCTTCGAGCTTGCGGTAGTCGAAGAGCCCGACCACGAGCATCACGACGACCCCGAGCACGACGAAGACGGCCTGGCGCTTCAAGTAGTAGGTCGGGCTGGTCCCCGCCAGGAGCAGCGGTCCCCGGGAGGCCGTGTAGACCATCACGACGCCGACGATGGCCGCGGCGATCGATCCGGCGATGAGGAACGGGTCCACCACGAGCGCCGGGCGGCGCACCATGAGCGGCCGCCGTGCCGACGCCGCCGGACGTGGAGACCGTGTCCCGATGCGGTACTGGGTCTGCACGGGCACCAAGGCTACCGGCCATCGGTCGGAGGGAAAGGGCGCACGGCGACGGCGTCCCACATCGCCTCCACCGGCGCGTGCCGACCTGACCACAGCTCGATCTGCAGCGCCGCCTGGTGGACGAGCATGCCAAGCCCGTCGAGCGCCGCGGCGCCGCGGCGCTGGACGAGCTCGAGCCAGCGCGTCGGGCGCGGGGCGTACACGAGGTCGACCACGAGCTGGCCAGGACCGAGGAGCGCCGGGTCGATCGGCGGGAGCACGTCGGCGCCCGGAGTGCCTGCCATGCCGAGCGGCGTGGCATTCACGACGAGCTGCGCGTCCGCCGCCTCCGACGGCGCGCCCGCCCGCCCGACGTCGGCGGCCAGACCTGCGGCGTCGGCGACCCGCTCCGGGGAACGGCCGACCACCACGACCTCG
>JAJYYT010000368.1 GCA_021800645.1 Actinomycetes bacterium | reverse complement strand
CGAGCGGCACTTGCGGAGCGAAGACGCCGGCAGGCCGGCGGCCGAGGGGGCGAACGTCGCTTGACGCCGCCCTTCACTGGACACACGAAGCGCCTTCGGCGCCACGACATCCTCTTCGAGCCGGTCACGATCGGGCCGAAGGTCTTGAAGAACCGCTTCTACGCGGTCCCGCACTGCACCGGCTTCGGCACCGAGAAGCCCTTCTCACAGGCCGCCTTCCGTGGCATGAAGGCGGAAGGAGGCTGGGCAGCCGTCTGCACCGAGTACGCGCCGGTGAGCGAGGACTCAGACTCGAGTCCGTGGGTCTCGGCGCGCATCTGGGATGACGACGACGGGCGAAACCTCGCACTCATGACCGAAGAAGTCCACCGCCATGGGGCACTCGCCGGGCTAGAGCTCCACCACGCCGGGGCCATGGCGCATCCTCGAGAGTCGCGCTGGCCTGCGGTCGGTCCCTCGGCGATCGCGAACGACGTCTACCCGACGAGCACGACCCCGAGGGAGATGGACGAGGACGACATCGCCCGGGTCGAGCGGGACTTCGTCACGGCGGCCGCGAGAGGGCGCGACGTCGGCTTCGACATCGTCTATGTGTACGGCGCGCACAGCTTCCTCTTCTCGCAGTTCCTGTCGCCGGTGCTGAACCAGAGGAGCGACCGGTACGGCGGGAAGCTCGAGAACCGGGCACGTCTTTGGAGAGAGACGCTCGAGCTCGTGAGGGAGGCGGTCGGTGCGGACTGCGCCGTCGCCGTCCGGATGGCCGTCGACGCGCTCGGGCCGTGGGGTGTCCACCGCGAGGAAGCGCTCGAGTTCGTGGCTTCCGTCGACCACCTCGTCGACTTGTGGGACCTGTCGATCGGCGCCGTCGCCGGCTCCAACAGGGTCGACTCAGGCGCCTCACGGTTCTTCAAGGAGGGTTACCAGCTCGAGTGGACGCACGGGGTGAGCAAGGTGACGCGCAAGCCGGTGGTCGGTGTTGGCCGCTTCACGAACCCGGACACGATGGCGGACCTGGTGCGCAGCCGTGAGCTCGATCTGATCGGAGCGGCCAGGCCCTCCATCGCCGACCCCTTCCTCCCCCGCAAGATCGAGGAGGGGCGCTATGAGGACATCCGCGAGTGCATAGGGTGCAACTTCTGCTACTCGCGGGCCGAGTATGGCGGTCACCTCAACTGCACCCAGAACGCCACCGCAGGCGAGGAACACCGCCGAGGCTGGCACCCGGAGAGGTTCGCTCGTTCGCTCCGTGCCGAAAAGGACGTGCTCGTCGTCGGCGCCGGCCCGGCGGGCCTCGAGTGCGCCATCGTGCTGGCGGAGCGCGGTTTCTCGCGCATCCATCTCGTGGACGAGAGTGACGGGATCGGCGGCCACCTGCAGTGGATGACCCGGCTCCCGGGCCTCGGCGAGTGGGGCCGTCTCGCCGGGTGGCGAAAGGCGCGGCTCGACAGCTTGCGGAAGCAGATCGAGCTGATACAGGGCACAAGGCTCACCCGGGACGACCTCGGTTACGGAGCCGAGATCGTGATCTGCGCCACCGGGTCCTACTGGTCGAGGGACGGCCTCTTCGGTGCGACCGGTCATCCGATCCCGGGTGCCGCGGAATCGGCCCTTGTTCTCACCCCGGAACAGGTCATGATCGAGGGAAAGCGGCCGCGAGGCGGTCGGGTGGTCGTGTACGACTGCGACGGGTACGTTGTCGGCGCCGCGATCGCCGAGCTTCTTGCAGCCGAGGGCAGCACGGTGACTCTTGTGACACCCCACTCACAGGTGGCACCCGTCTGCCACGAGACACTGGAGGGATACTTCGTGCGTAGGCGTTTGCACGAGGAGGGCGTGAGGATGGTGACGGCGACCGTCATCACCGCCGTCGACGACGGCTCGGTCACCGGGACCGACGAGTTCGGTCAGGTGACGCACATCGAGGTCGACGGCGTGGTCCTCGTGACGCAGCGGCTGCCGCGCGACGGGCTGTACCGCGATCTCACTCGACTGCCGGTCGACGAGCGCCGCTCCGGCGGCGTCGAGTCCGTATACCGCGCGGGCGACTGTGCAGCCCCCCGCATGCTCGGCGACGCGGTCTTCGACGGTCACCGACTGGCGCGTGAGATCGACGCGGACGATCCGCTCCGGCCGGCACCCTACAAGCGCGAGCGCCCTGTCGTCGCAGTGGCGGCCGAAGCAGGTGACCTCCGATGACCGAGATGCCGGCGGCGGTCATCGAGGCGCCCGGGCGTGAGCTCACGGTGGAGGCGGTGGAGCTGGCCGAGCCCGGCCCGGGTGAGGCGCGCGTACGTATCGAGGCGAGCGGTGTCTGCCACAGCGACTGGAACGCGGCCACGGGTGCCTCCATCACGCCGATGCCTGCGGTTCTCGGGCACGAAGGGGCAGGTGTCGTCGAAGAGGTCGGGCCGGGGGTGAGCCTCGTACGGCCGGGCGACCGGGTCGTGCTCTCGTGGCTGCCCTGGTGCGGCAGGTGCGCCCCTTGCCTCAGGGGCGAGCTGTCACTCTGCGCGGTGGCCATGAACGAGATGGGTGACGGGTCCTTGCCGGGCGGCGGCTTCCGCCTCTCACGCAACGGCGAGCGGATCTACCACTACTCCTACCTTTCGACCTTCGCCCGCTATGCCGTCGTGCACGAGCGTTCGTGCATCGTCCTGCCGGACGGAGCCGACCTCTCGGTCGCCGCGCTCGTCGGGTGCGCCGTCATGACGGGAATGGGCGCCATCCTCAACAAGGCACGGGTGACACCAGGCTCGTCCGTGGCGGTGTTCGGAGCCGGGGGGGTCGGGCTCTCGGCCGCCATGGCGGCAAGATTCGTCGGTGCCGAGCAGGTCATAGTGGTGGATACCATCGCGGCCAAGGCGGAGCTCGCCTCTCAGATGGGGGCGACTCACGTGGTCACCGCCTCCGGTGACATGGCCGAGGAGCTGATCCGAGAGATCGCCCCCCGGGGTGTCGACTACGCCGTCGAGGCGACGGGCCTGCCTCGGGTCGCTACGGCGGCCTTCAACTCGACAAGGCGTGGCGGCATGCTCGTCATGATCGGGCTCGCCCCGGAAGGAGTCGACGTCTCCTTCCCGGCAGCACTGCTCGTCCGTTCGGAGCGGGTGGTCACGGGAACGCTGTACGGCTCGTCGCGCCCGCCCCTCGACATGCCGATGCTCATGCGCCTGCACGCCGAGGGCAGGCTGCCGCTCGAGAAGCT
>JAJYYT010000367.1 GCA_021800645.1 Actinomycetes bacterium | reverse complement strand
CAGCCCGACCCTGCGGCGCACGTCGGTCCGGTCCCTCCGCAGGTCGCAGCCGAGGACCGACGCCTCGCCGGAGGTCACGGGGATCAGTCCTGCGCAGGCCCTGAGCAGGCTCGTCTTCCCCGCGCCGTTCGCACCGAGCACGGCAACGACCTCTCCGGGGGCGATGTCGAGATCGACTCCGGAAAGAGCGGGGAAGCGGCCGGCCAAGGCGACCGCCGAGCGAAGGTGGACTGCGAGCTCCATGACTCGAGACGACATGCTACGGGCGGCCGCCCGGAGGGTCCAAGCGGCAGGTCCCCGATGCCACGTCCCCCAGCGGGCCGGCTGCCGTGCCCTCGCATCCGCGCCTCGCCGGGCGTCAACGCGCGCTCATCGGGCCGTCATCCCCCGGGGGTAGAACGACCAGGTGCACGCTCTTCCCCGCGCGACCACGCGCGTCCTGCTCACCCGCCTCGCCGTGCTCGTCGCCGTCGGCGCCGCGGCCGGCAGCTCCCTGGCGCCGCTGGTCGGTGCCGCGGCGGCGACAGCGGCCCCGCCCCGGCGCTCGCGCCCGGCCTACTACCTCGCCTTCGGCGCCTCCGAGTCCCTGGGGATGCAGCCTGTCGGGGCGAGGGGGCGGGAGATCCCCACCGACCAGGGCTACGCCGACGCGCTCGTCGCCATGGAGCGAGCGCGTTGGCCGGGCCTCCGACTGGTGCACGTCGGCTGCCCGGGCATCACGGCCCAGGCGGCGCTCGAGGGCGACGGACCCTGCCGCTTCGCTGCGGGCTCCGAGCTGGCGGCGGCGGTCGAGTTCCTCCGGCACCATCCGGGCCAGACCGTGCTCACGACCGTCGACCTCGGCTTCAACGACGTCTGGCCCTGCTTCGTCTCCGACGTCGTGGACGAGTCGTGCGTGACGGCCGCCCTGGCACGGGTCTCACGCGCGCTGCCGCCGATCCTCGGGCAGCTGCGGGCGGCAGGCGGCCCGACGATGAAGATCGTCGGGTTGCTGCACAACGACCCATACCTCGCCGAGTATCTCCGAGGACCCGAGGGGCGGGAGTTCTCCGACGGCGCGCTCTCGGCCATCGACCGGCTCAACGCCACCTTGGCGGCCGCGTACGCACAGGCGGGCGTCCCGGTCGCCGACGTGGCGTCCGCGTTCTCGCTCGGCACATCGACGCCCGTCTTGGTCCGCGGCGGCGCGACGCTCCCACGCGACGTGCAGAAGGTCTGCGAGCTGTCCTGGATGTGCGAGAGGCACAACATCCACCTCAACGCCGCCGGGTACAGCGCCGTCGCCACGGCCATCGCTGCCGCGCTCGAGCGCACACCCGGCCCGAGCGTGAGGGGAGGCACGAGGCTGAGGGGCGGCCCGGTCGTGAGGGCACGGCACGGTCGTGAGGGGGCGGCACGAGGCTGAGGGGCCCGGCGGGACCGCTCCCATCGGCGGAGGGTGAGAGGAGCGGCCCCCTGCTCCCGCCGGGCGACGACCGAAGGATACTACGGTTCAATGACGACCCAGTGACGGGTCGATGACAACCGGGATGACGAGGGGATCATGACTTCCCCAGGAGCACGCGGATGGGACGTTGGTCCCTACTTGGCGGGGCTGCCGAGGGATCAAACTGGTCTTGCAGGTGAGAGCCCCCCTCCACCTGCCATAGCAGAGTCACAGCGACGACCGGGGCACCCATCGCGAGGTGCCTCGGTTGCCGTCTGGGGGTAGGTCCGGGGTCCCCCTGCGGTGGCGTGGCCCCAAGTCCGCTCAGCTGACCGTCAGGCGCTCGAGCCCGAGATGGTCGAGGAGCGAGGAGAACTGGGCGGAGAGCCATCCGAGGTCGCCTGCGAGGAGGATGGCCCCGAAGGCGACCAAGACCGCCCCCGCCAGCACCTGCACCACGGCGAGCGGCTTGCGGGCGCGGGCGAAGAAACCGGTGAGCCGGTCGAAGGCGATGCCGGTGAGGAGGAACGGCACGCCGAGGCCGAGCGAGTAGGCGAAGAGCAAGACGACTCCCCCCGCCAGGGTCGCGCGCGTGAAGGTGAGGGCGAGCACCGCACCGAGCACCGGGCCGAGACAAGGAGTCCAGGCGAAGGCGAAGGCCATGCCCAGCACGGGGGCGGCCCACACGCCGAGCTTCTCCGGGCGGACGTGGAGGTGGCGGTCGCCGATCAGCCAGGCGGCCCTGCCCGCCACCCGCGGGCCGAGCCGATGCCAGACGCCCGCGGGTGCCGTGCTCACGAGCATCACGGTCCCGAGCACGACGATCACGGCCCCCGAGACCGTGACGAGCCCGCTCTTGTGGCTGATCAGCAGGTGCCCCACTCCTGACGCCGTCGCGCCCAGAGCCACGAAGACGACGGTGAACCCGATTACGAACAGGACCACCCCGCGGAGCAACGGTGCGAGCGGCCGTTCCGGCCGTCCCCGCCTCGTGGGCGCGACCCGGGTCGGGCGAGAAGCTGAGGACGCGGACGGGGCGGCGGAGGAAGGGGCGGAGGAAGGGGCGGCGGAAAGAGGGTCGGCGGAGGAAGGGGCGCTAGGGGCGGGGACGGAGGGGGCCGCCCGGGTGGCAGGGCCGCTCGGGGATGGCGCGCCGACGAGTGCGAGCTCTCGCGCAGCGACCACCGCATGCCGATCGCCTCTCGGCCCCCCCTTCGAGCTGAGCTCGGCGGCGGACAAGCCCGAAACGAGCGACAAGTAGCCCGGCACGAGGGGCAGCACGCACGGGGAGAGGAACGACAAGATGCCCGCGCCGAACGCGACGAGCGCTCCGAGCGGACCGAAGGTGATCGCGCCGGCGAGCACCTCAGCCCTCAGCCCAGCTGACTACGGACCAGGTCGAGGTCCGCCTCGACCATCATCTCCACGAGCCGCGGGAAGTCGACGTCGCGTTGCCAGCCGAGGGTCGTGCGTGCCTTCGCCGGGTCCCCCACGAGAAGGTCCACCTCCGCAGGGCGCAGGAACCGCTCGTCGACGACGACGTGCTCCTCCCACTCGAGCCCTGCTGCAGCGAAGGCCAACTCGCACAGCTCGCGCACCGAGTGCGTCTGCCCCGTCGCGACGACGTAGTCGGAAGGGATGTCCTGCTGGAGCATGAGCCACATCGCTCGGACGTAGTCCGCCGCGTAGCCCCAGTCGCGCTGGGAGTCGAGGTTGCCGAGAGCGAGCTTGTCGTCGAGGCCGCAGGCGATCCGGGCGACGCCGTGGCTGACCTTGCGC
>JAJYYT010000366.1 GCA_021800645.1 Actinomycetes bacterium | reverse complement strand
TGCGAAACCGCCATCCTCCCTGCTCAGGAGCACACGGCGCTAGGGAAGTGGCCGTAACTTCGGGCTAGTGAGGGTGGCCGCCCGCGAGCAGCTCGAGTGCATGGGGGACGACTTCGAGGACCGCGCGGAGCGACTCGGTCGCGCCCGAGGGCGACCCGGGGACGTTCAGGACGAGGCACGCACCGATGGTCCCGGCCACGCCCCGCGAGAGGCGCCCGAGCGGGCTCGCCGCGCGCATCGCTTCCGCGAGACCCGGAGCTTGCCGGTCGACGACCTTGGCGGTGGCCTCGGGCGTGAGGTCGTTCGGAGCGAAACCGGTACCTCCGGTGGTGACGAGAAGCCCCGCGAAGCCCTTCGCCATCTCGGCGAGCGCCGCAGAGACGGGTTGGACGCCGTCGGGAACGGTCCTGCGTTCGACGACCTCGAATCCGTCCCCGGTGAGCAGGTCGAGCAGTGCGGCGCCGGACCGGTCCTCGCGGGTCCCGGCGTGCACGGACTCAGAGACAGTCAGGATCTTCGCCTCGGGCGGCACGGCGCCGACGCTACCGTGCGCCGCGGGTCCTGGCTGACGTCATCGCGGGTGACCCGTGAGCGTGGCGGTGACCAGGTGGGCGCGAAGAGGCGCGAAGAGGCGATCGCCATTCTCGAGGGGGTGTGCGCTCGACGTGTGAGGCGTGAGACGAGCCGCCGTGCCACTCAGCCGGGTGGCACCACCTCCACGCTGACGTTGGTCGCCTTCACGACGGCGTCGGCCATCATGCCCGGCTCGAGGCCGAGCTCGTCTGCCGCCTCCCGGGTGATGAGCGACACGATCCGGTAGGGTCCGGCCTGCAGCTCGACGAGCGCGGCGACCTCGTCCCTCTTCACTCGCGTCACGATGCCGGCGATGTGGTTGCGCGTCGACTGCCCGGCACCGCGTGCCGCGTCCTGTTCGCCGGCGATCTCCGTTGCGAGCCGGGCGAGCTCAGCTCCCTCGACGCTCCGGCGACCGCTGGCGTCGGTGGTCGTCCGAACCCTGCCCGCGTCAGCCCAACGTCTCATCGTGTCGGGGCTCACGCCCATGAGCTTCGCTGCCTGGCGCATCCGGTACATGGGCACCGCTCGTACCGTACCTGGACCGGGAGCTCAGCTCCCGCCGACTTGTGTGGGAGGCCCGAGCCCGAGCCCGAGCGAGTAGCCCTCCAAGAAGACCAAGGCATCGTGCTGTCTCGGGTAGCGGTCGGCGACGGCGTGGAAGTCGGCCGAGTGGTCCGCGTGGAGAAGGTGGGCGAGCTCATGGACGATGGTCGCGTCGAGCACCCATTCGGGAACCGCTCGCAGACGGTGAGAGAGCCTGATCTCGCCCGTCAGGGGGGAGCACGATCCCCACCGCTTGCCCTGATTGGTCACCCAGCGAATCGAGGCGGGGCGAACGTTGTCGACGTATCGGTCGGCGAGGGCCGCGGCTCGCGCCGCGAGCGCGTCGTCAGTCGCAGCTGCGCGCGGCCGTTTGGCGAGGACGCGAGCGACGAGCCGCTCGACGAGCTCCGGGCGATCGGCTCGCGCCACGTGTGCAGGCAGCACGACGACGATGTGGCCGCTCTCCCAGAACGCTGCGGCGCTCTTGTGCCGCCGCGAGCTCGTCCGGACCACCACCTCGGGTCGCGTTTGTTGCGTCTCGGCGGTGGTGGGTGGCACGCTCGGTGTGGGCCACGGGCTCGGTCCGGCCGGCGACCCCTTGCCGGGCTCGAGGACATGCTCGGCAGCAGGGTCGCGAGGCCTCGGCGGCCCCCCACCGACAACGCTGCTCGAGCCGGCATGGGGCCCATCGCGGCCAGCAGGCGGCTCCGAGCTGGGGTCCGGAACCGAGCTCGCGCCAGCACGGCCAGCAGGTGGCTCACACCAGCGCAGTGGCAGCATCGGGGAGGAACGGGTGTCGGCCATCTCTCCATTGTGCAGCCGGGGTGTGCCAGGCGTCGGGGATGGGCGGCGCCGGCGGCAGCGAAGACGATCGTCCGCAGGGGGCCTCGACCGGGACGTGCGGCAGCCTTCCGCACGGGGGATGCGCCCGCCTCCCGCACAGGGTTCGCCGTGGGTCGGCTCCGAGGACGCACGTCGGTCGCAGCTCTCGACGGGTGATGGACGACGCATCACCGTCGTGGCTTTCACGTTCCCGCGGGAACGACTCCAGGCCTGTGGTACCCGAAAGGCTCGGTGGGGATCCGTCCACCGGCCAGATGTGGTGTGCTGCTCTGCACACGAACCCCAAGACCAGGCGGCGGACAGACGCGATGGGGAGACCATGTGCTCGGATGAGCGCGGCGCAGACCTGATCACGTCGGCGGACCCAGTATCGGCCCTCCGTGAGGATCTATCGGGGTGAGCGAGGGGACTTGAACCCCCGGCCTCCAGGGCCACAACCTGGCGCTCTAACCAACTGAGCTACGCCCACCGAGGCTGACCAGTCTGGCACATTCGCCATCGGGCATCGGTCAGGAACGATCGCAGGGGCCGGACCCGATGTGCCTGGGTCAGTCGCTCAGGTCCCGCTCAGGTCGGTCACCGCGCCTCCGGGGTCCTGTGGACGCCGGCCATCGGGCGGCCGTCACCGGACTGTCGCGCGGGTACGCGTTTAGCCTGGTGGTCGGTTGAGCCCCCGTGGCCGAGTGGACTTAGGCAACGGACTTCTAATCCGTACCACGCAGGTTCGAATCCTGCCGGGGGCGCCGCATATTCTTCACATAAGTTGCGACTTCTAGTTCACAGAAGCCGCTGCGCATCACTGTGAACAGGCATTTTCACGCCGTGAGGGGCCGGATCGGCACACGCGAGCGGCTTGTTCCCAGCGCCGCGGCGCGTGTCGTCAGCGTGTCGGGGCAGCTGTTGATCTGGCGCTCGAAGCGCGCGCAGCGGGGGGGCTGTTCGGGTGTCGGGTCAGGCGTGCTGCCCACCGGCTCGTTCGGCACCGACTCGGGGTGCCGGCGCCCTCGCCGGCGACGCGTGAGAGGTGAGAGGCCCATCGCCGCTCGCCGTGCCGTGTCTGCTTCCCGGCCCTCGTGGGCCAAGACGAGCCGGACGTTGCGCACGACGACGACGAGCGCGTAGAAGAGGGCGTTCGGCGCCCGGCCGAACAGGCGCGACCAACCCCGCCGGACCCCGCCGCTCGCCGGGTCCTGGATCCAGGAGAACGTGCGTTCGGACCCAGTGCGGCGGTGGTAGGAGAACCGGTGG
>JAJYYT010000365.1 GCA_021800645.1 Actinomycetes bacterium | reverse complement strand
CGCGGTCGTTGGTTCGTCTGCGATGAGGAGCGAGGGCGTGAGCGCCATCGCCATCGCGATCATGACTCGCTGCCGCATGCCACCGGAGAACTGATGGGGGTAGTCGTCCACGCGTCGCTCGGGCTGGGGGATCCCGACGCGAGCCATGAGCTCGATCGCCCGCGACCGTGCGGCGCGTTTGGTGACCGAACGGTCGTGAGCACGGATCGCCTCTACGATCTGCCAGCCGACTCGGTACATCGGGTGGAGGCTCGTGAGCGGGTCCTGGAAGATCATCCCGACGCGCGCGCCGCGCACGGCCCGCAGCTCCCGGTCGCTCATCGCGAGCAGGTCACGGCCTTCGAACAGCGCTCGACCACTGACGTGCGCGCCACGAGCGAACCCGAAGGCTGCCTGGGTCGAGACGCTCTTGCCGGATCCCGACTCGCCGACGATCCCGAGCGTGTGCCCCGACTCCACCGCGAACGACACCCCGCGAACGGCCTGGACCAGGCCGTCCGCGGTGTCGAAGCGGACCTGGAGATCGAGGACTTCGAGAAGAGCCACGATGCACTTGGCGGTCAGTCGCCGACGGGTGCAGGTCGGATCATCCCTATGCCGGCGTGCACGTTGACGGAGGTGAGCCGAGCTGCCACGACCCTACTCGTCCCGGGCTCCCCGCCCCCGGATCCCCGTCCGGCGTGCGCGGCTCGACATGCCGGTCCGCCCGTGCGGCGGGAATTCGCAAAGCGACCGTCGGTTCGCATCGGGCACAGATTGATGGTGGACGGGCGTCGCGTCAAGTCGCTCGCCGTCCGACCGAGCTCCGCTGGGCGACGTTTGCGGACCACCTTTGGCATGCCCGGGGCTCATCGCCTCGGGGCTCCAAGGGGTTCCTGGGGGGAGGCAAGGGCGTGGCGGAGGAACCGCAGCTCGTGGAGCAGGAGGTTGGCGGTGACGTCCGGGTCGAGGACCATGTGCGTGGCGGTCGGGAGCAGCAGGAGCTCGTGGTGCTTCCCGGCGGCGAGCAGCGCTGCGGACATGCGAAGGGGGTCGGCGACGACCACGTTGTCGTCGGCGGTGCCGTGGACCATGAGCAGCGGCCGCGTGAGGGCAGCTGCTTCGTGCACGGGTGAGCAACGCCTGTAGCTCTCGGGGCACTGCTTCGGGTGCCCGAGGTAGCGTTCCAGGCAGTGCGTGTCGGAGAGCAGCAGGTCCACGGGTGCGGCACCTGCGACCGCGGCGTGGAAGACGTCCGGACGGCGCAGCACGCAGGCGAGGGCGAGCAAACCCCCGTATGACCAACCGCGGATCGCCACGCGGTCGAGATCGAGGTCGCCGGAGGCCTCGGCGGCCCCTTGGAGCGCCGCGACCTGGTCGGCGATGACCGGGGACAGCATGTCGCCCAAGATCTCCCGCTCCCACGCCGGGCCTCTGCCCGGGGTCCCGGCGCCGTCGGCGATCACGACGGCGAAGCCGTGCTCGGCGAACCACTGGGCCTCGACGAAGTACCAGTGCCGGGCGCGCGTCACACGCTGCACCGCCGGGCCGGCGTACGGGTACATGAGCACCGGGAGCCGCATCGATCCGTCCTCGTGGGACCGAGGCATGACGAGCGCGGTGCGCAGCTCCCGGGGTCCGACCGAGAGCCATCGGATCACCGGTGCCACGAGCGGCGTCTCGTCCGTGCAGGTCACGGAGGTGCCGCCGAGCACCGGTCCGACGACGTGGGCTCGGTGGCCGTCCTCGGTGAAGGCCTGGACGACCGCCGTCTCGCCTGCCACGCTCGCACGATGCAGCCCGTGCCCCTCGGTGAGCCGCGTGGTCCGCCCCTCCGTGTAGCACCACACGTGGTGCTCGGTGGGTTCTGTCGACGCCACGAACCAGACGGACTCACCAGCGGTGCCGAGGACTTCGTGGACCTGCAGCCCGTCTGCGGTGACGGGCTCGCCGCCGACCACGAGACGCCGAGCGTTCCCGACGTCGGAGACGACGACCAGCCGGCCGGAATCCGTGCGGACGGGGGTCCCCGGGACGAGGGCGACCCAGCACGAGTCGGTCTCCTCCCACAGGAGCGTCGTCTCGCCGGTCCCCGGATCGACGGCGAGGGTCTGGACGGTTCGCTGGTCCCGGCTCTGCACGCTGATGAGGGGTCCGTGCCGGTCCCAGTCCGCGCTCGTCAGGTACTCGAACGCGTGGCGGTCCCAGAGGACCTCTCGCCGGCTGCCGTCGAGGCCGAGCACCCACAAGGAGACGTCGGCGTTCGCCGTCCCTGCGGCGGGGTAGAAGACCTGCGTCGGCGCGCTCCACGGAGCCGACGGCTCGGCGATCCACCAGCGCTCCACGGGGCTGTTGTCCACGCGAGCGACGAGGAGCGTCGAGCCGTCGGGCGCCCACCAGTGACCCCTCTGGCGCCCCATCTCCTCGGCGGCGACGTGCTCGGCCAGCCCGTAGGTGACGTCGGGGCGCTCGGGGGAGACGAGCAGCGTGTCCGTGCCGTCGGCGAGCTCGAGCACGCGCACGGCGCCGTCGCTCACATAGGCCACCCGCTTCCCCCGGGGGTCGATCCTTGGGTCGAAGGGTGCGCCGGCACAGGGAAGCTGTCGGACGTCGCCTCGGGTGGTTGCGATCCACAGGTTCGCTCCGAGACCGAACACCGCCGCGGACGCGTCCTGGTCCGCGGAGAACGAGACGATCCCCGTCGAGCGCTCTCGGACCCGCTCGCGCCGGACGCGTTCGGGCTCTGGAACGACGTCTTCGCCGCCGAGCGTCTCGGGGTCGGCCAGGAGCCGCTCGCCGCGCTCGTCGAGCACCCACAGGCAGCTCGTCCGGTCGAGACCCCCGCGAGCCCGGATGAACAGGACGCGCGAGCCGTCGGAGGCGATCGCGAACCCCCTCGGGACACCGAGGCTGTAGCGCTGCGAGCGGCCGAGCTGGAGCGGAAGTGCCTGCAGGGCGTCCGTCGCTGTGAAGCGTCGTGCACCGGGGTCTCGAGCGCTCATCGGAGCCATGCTAGAGAACGCGGCGTCCCCGACCCCGGGGGCACGCCGGCTCGTGGAGCTTGGCGGTGGGCCGCGGGGCACCTCGCTCGTCCGGGAAGTGTTCGCAATGTGCACGTATCGCCGATTGACGAACACACGAGCCGTCCCTACGATCGGGCGGGAGGGACGCATCGACCGGTTGCCCGGGCCGACGGAGAAGTGCCCGGGCCGACGGAGAAGTGCCCGGACCGACG
>JAJYYT010000364.1 GCA_021800645.1 Actinomycetes bacterium | reverse complement strand
CACAACAGTCCCCTCCGGCACCCAGGCCGCGGTGGTCGGCTATCCCGAGAACGGCCCGCTCACCGTCGACCCCGCCGCCGTCGCGGAGGAGCTGACGGCGCAGGGGCGCAACATCTACAACGAGGGCACAGTGACGCGCCAGGTGTACCAGATCGACGCCAACGTGGAGCCCGGCAACTCCGGCGGCCCGCTCGTCGACGCGGCGGGCCAGGTCGTCGGCGTCGTCTTCTCCCGCTCGACCGCCTATGCGCGCGTCGGGTACGCGTTGGCGTCTCCCGGGGTGCGGGCGCGCGTCATCCCGGCGATGCGCCGGACCTCGGCCGTCTCGACCGGCGCCTGCACGAGCGGCTGAGCGCCCGCGGCCGGACCGCGTGGGCCGGCCGGGGTAAGAATGTCGGCCGTGTCACAGCGCATCGAGGACTACGCGGTCATCGGAGACCTCCACACGATGGCGCTCGAGGGTCGCGACGGCTCCATCGACTGGCTGTGCCTGCCGCACTTCGACTCAGCCGCCTGCTTTGCAAAGCTGCTCGGCGGCGCGGAGAACGGCTTCTGGAAGATCGCGCCGGCCGGCGCGCCCGACAGCGTTGTGGCGACGCGCCGGCGGTACCGGGGGGACACGCTGGTCCTCGAGACCGAGATGGAGACTCGGGACGGGACCATCCGCGTCGTGGACTGCATGCCCATCCGGGAGCAGCGTCCCCAGCTCGTACGCGTGGTGGAGTGCGTCGCCGGCACCGTCCCGGTCCGCATGGACCTGGCGCTTCGCTTCGACTACGGCCAGTCGATCCCCTGGGTGACGCGCCAGGACCGTCTCCTCACCGCCACCTCCGGGCCCAACGCCGTGTCGCTGTGGACGAGGGCGCAGACGCGCGGCGAGGGGATGACGACCGTCTCGGACTTCACGCTGCACGAGGGGCAGCAGATGACGTTCTCCCTCACCTGGTACCCCTCGCACGAGGCCCCGCCGCGGCCGACGGACGCCAACTACGCGGTCGCGCTGACCGAGGCGTGGTGGAGGACATGGTCGGCGTCGTGCTGCTTCGAGGGGCCCTACAGAGACGCCGTGCTCCGCTCGCTGATCACGCTCAAGGCGCTGACCTACGAGCCGACGGGCGGGATCGTGGCCGCCGCCACGACCTCTCTTCCCGAGGCCGTCGGCGGGGAACGGAACTGGGACTACCGCTACTGCTGGCTGCGCGACGCGACGCTGACCCTGGAGTCGCTCATGCGCGGGGGCTACGACTCCGAGGCGATGGCGTGGCGCGACTGGCTGCTGCGTGCGACCGCCGGCGACGTCTCGAAGATCCAGATCATGTACGGCGTCGGCGGCGAGCGGCGCCTCGACGAGTGGGAGGTCGACTGGCTCAGCGGCTACGAGGGATCGCGCCCTGTCCGCATTGGGAACGCGGCGGCTGGCCAGTACCAGCTCGACGTGTACGGCGAGGTCATGTCGGCGCTCTACACGGCGGCGAGGATCGACGGGGTGCACAGCCGGGCGATCTGGGACCTCCAGACCAAGCTCGTCGAGTTCCTGGAAAAGGGATGGCGTGAGCCCGACGACGGCCTGTGGGAGGTGCGCGGGCCGCGGCGCCACTTCACCCACTCCAAGGTCATGGCGTGGGTCGCGGTGGACCGCGCGGTGCGGACCATGGAGGACTGGCCGGACCTCGAGGGTCCCGTCGAGCGTTGGCGCGCGCTTCGCGAGGAGATCCGCCGCGAGATCTACGAGAAGGGCTTCGACGAGAAGAAGAACGCGTTCACCCAGTACTACGGGTCCGACGCCCTGGACGCGAGCCTGCTCATGATCCCGCGCGCGGGGTTCCTGCCGGCGACGGACCCCCGCATGGTCGGCACCGTCGAGGCGATCGAGCGCGAGCTCGTCGAAGACGGCTTCGTCCTCCGGTACCGCACGACCGACCAGGGCACAGTGGACGGGTTGCGCGGCCGTGAGGGGGCCTTCCTCGCGTGCTCCTTCTGGCTCGCCGACTGCCTGTACCTCATGGGGCGCAAGGACGACGCGACGGCGATGTTCGAACGCCTGCTCTCACTGCGCAACGACCTGGGGCTGCTCTCCGAAGAGTACGATCACATCTCGGGGCGCCAGGTCGGGAACTTCCCACAGGCCTTCTCGCACGTCTCGCTCGTCAACACCGCGTTCCTCGTCGGCGGCCAGGAGCCGACGCAGGTCGGGCTCCAGACCACCGGCGCGCGCAGGACGTCGGCGTCGCGCACGGACCGGTCGCGCGGGTCGGCGAGGTGGGCGATCGACGTGTTGCGAAGGGGCGTGTCCGGCGGAGCGCGTCTGGCCGCCCGGGGCGGCCACCCGCTGAGCTCGGCGCACCATGACGAGGTCGGGCCCCCCGGGCCCCCCGCCGACCCGCTCGCCGGCGACGGCGCCACGGCGGGCACGCAGCAGAGCACGGCGGGTAAGAGGCAGAGCACGGCGGGTAAGAGGCAGAGCACGGCGGGTAAGAGGCAGAGCACGGCGAGGGAGAGAGGCAAGTCCACATGAAGGCGCTCACCGTCGTACCGCTCACGGAGGGCTCCGCTGAGCTCTTGGATGTCGAGGAGCCTCCGGAGTCCGACGGGCCGGTGGTGGTCGAGACCCTCGGCGTCGGCATCTGCGGCACCGACCTCGAGATCCTCTCGGGAACGTACGGATGGCCGCCGCCCGGGCGGGAGCGGCTCGTGCTCGGTCACGAGTCGCTCGGCCGAGTCCTCGAGGCCCCTGCGGGAGCGCCCTTCGCGGCGGGAGACCTCGTGGTGGGGATCGTGCGCCGGCCGGATCCGGTGCCGTGCGCCAACTGCGCTGTCGGCGAGTGGGACTTCTGCCGGAACGGGAAGTACACCGAACGCGGGATCAAGGAGCACGACGGCTATCTCTCCGAGCGTTATCGCATCACGCCGGACTTCGTCGTGAGGGTCGATCCCTCGCTGGGGATGCTCGGCGTGCTGCTCGAGCCGACGAGTGTCGTGGCCAAGGCCTGGGAACAGGTCGACAGGATCGGCAGCCGCGCGCACTGGGCGCCGACGACCGCCGTGGTGACGGGCGCGGGCCCGATCGGCCTGCTCGCAGCGCTGATCGGAGTGCAGCGCGGGCTGGAGGTCCATGTGATCGACCAGATGGACGCCGGCAGGAAGCCGGACCTGGTGCGCGCCCTCGGCGCGCACTACCACACCGGCGCGATCCGAGACGCGGTGGCCGGGCCCGATGTGGTGATCGAGTGCAC
>JAJYYT010000363.1 GCA_021800645.1 Actinomycetes bacterium | reverse complement strand
ACGTGATGTTCGCGAGCCGAATCTGGAACCTCCGCGCCACCGATGTGATGCAGGGCGTCATCTACGGGATCCGGACCCCGGAGATGACCGATCGACGTCTCCTCACGCGGTTCGATTTCGACGAGACATGGGGAACCGTCGTCAACCGGTTCATCGCCCAAGCGATTCTCGGCCTCCCGCTCACGGCCTACGGACGGGGGGGCCAGACCCGCGGGTTCATCGCGCTCGAGGACTCCGTTCAGTCGCTCCGGATCGCAATCGAGCATCCCGCGCGAGCGGGCGAGTACCGGGTCTTCAACCAATTCGACGCGGCGTACTCCGTGAACTACCTTGCGGAGACCACGTGCCGGATCGCCGCGGAGTTCGGGTACTCGGCCACGATCGCCCACCCGCCGAACCCGCGGGTCGAGGCGGAGGAGCACGGCTACGAACCGATCCACGAACGCCTGTACGAGCTCGGATACCGTCGCACACGAGCGTTGGATGAGGTGATCCGCGAGATCTTCGCCACGCTTCGGCACTACCGCCGACGCCTCGCGGCGAAGCGGCATGTTGTGCAACCGGCGACGGATTGGCGGCAGGGGGACAACCGGCCCTCGCTCAGGACCCGCATGCCGACCTCCTCGGGGCCGCTTCCGTCGGGCGGGGCGCCGTAGCTCGATGCGCGGGGTCGTCACGCTCGCGGGCGACGGGAGCCGGATGCTGCCGTGGGCGCGTCTCGTCCGCAAGGAGTTCCTGCCGCTCTTCGACGTTCCGAGCGACGGCCACGGCGCCCCCGTGCTGAAACCCGTCGCCCACTTCGTCCTCGAAACCCTCGTGAGAGCGGGGATCTCCGACCTCGTCCTCGTCGTTCGCCCCGAGAATCTGAGCTACGTCCGATCGTACTTCAGCATCGATCCGGCGTTCCTGCGCCGCCACGCCCATCACCCGGAGCGCGTGCGCGAGACGCGGCAATTCTACCGATCGCTCGCGCGGCTCCGCATCGAGTTCCGGCTCCAGCGGCAGCCGAAGGATCGCCGCTCCCGAGGGTTTGGCGACGCGGTTCTCCGCGCCGCACCCGTCGTGGGCGACGAGCCGTTCGTCGTCCACGCCGGGGACGGGCTCCTTCTCGAGCCGGAGCGAGGCCAACTCGTTCGCGCCATGGTCGCCTTGCGCGCACGCGAACGGCTGGACGCCGTGCTGCTCGTGCGTCCGGTCGCCGACGCGCGACGCTACGGGGTCGTCGAAGGACGGCCCCTCGCGCCGTTCCGGGGGATCGGTCGACTCGCCGTGACCGCCATGGAAGAGAAGCCGGCCGAACCTCGATCTCGGTGGGCGGCGACCGCGGTCTACGCCTTCGGGCCCAGGATCTGGGACGCCCTCCGCCGAGAAGCGCGCCGCCATCCGGAGGAGCTCGAGCTCACCGATGGCATCGCGCGGCTCCTCCGGGACGGCGGGCGGGCGCAGGCGCTCATCCTCACGCCTCGGCAAGGAATTTGGCGCTCCGTCGGGTCACCGGAACGGTACGCCCGGGCGCTCTCGGAGACCCAGGCCCTCGCCGAGAGAGTTCGACGAACGCGGACGGGATCGCGGAGGATGGCCGCCCGGACCTAGTCGGTCCCGTCGCTCGCAAACAGCTCGGCCGGGTCGACACCGCGCGCATCGCGACGGTACTGGAGGCTACGGTACGCCCACCAGCGATCGAACGCCGCTCTCGGCAGGATCCGGCGCGCGGCGACGAACGCGAGGGCCGGCACGCGGAAACGCTGGCGCTCGCGTATCGCTCCCTTGAGGAAGTCGAGGTATTCGGATGCCGAGGGCGGTGGGCTGTTCGGCAGGCTCAGGTACGCGTCGATCCGTGCGATCACGTACAGCCATCGCGCCCAGGCGGCCGCCGGGGTCCCGCGCACGATCGCCTCCTGCCGCCGCAGCGCCTCGAGCGACCGTTCGATATACGCCGGGTCCTTGGGCGGACGGACGCCACCCTCGCCGAACGTCTCCATGCTCACGCTGCCGTGGATACGGTGGCAGCTGAGGACCCGGGGATCGACCCGGATCGCTCCGGGGCCGGCGAGCGCACTGAGGAAGACGAGCGAGTCGGACCCGGCCGCGACATCCTTGAACCCGGAGAGAAACGGTCGTAGGGCCGACCGACGGACCGAGATCGTGCTGAGATTGTACATCGGGAGCACTCGGCTCCGGCGCTTCTCGGCCGGCGTGCGAAGTACGACCGGCCGGCGAGGGGTCGTACCGGGCCACTCGCAAACCGGCCAATCCGGCACCGGCCGCCCGCGCAGATCGATCGCCCGGTAGCCGTTTCTCGCGAGCGCAAGATCGGGATCCGCGCGGAACCAAGCCGCGACGGCCGTCGACTTATCCGGCTCGAACGCGTCGTCGTCGTCCAAGAACGAGACGACCTCCCCACGCGCCTCCTCGAGCCCCCGAGCGACGCTCGCCCCGACCGGGGGTTGGTTGTCGAACACCGTGCGGATCCCTAGACGACGGAGCTCGGCGTCGATCCCGCTCACCCCGGCCAGCGCAAGCCAGCGCCGCCAATCCTCGGGCGCGCTGAGTACGTGCAGCAGGGTGCAACTTCGCAGCACCGCAGGGTCCGCCGCGCGCTCCGGCGGGAACAGCGCGGGGCGGAGGATCGGCACCAGGTCGGCGCGCAGCAACATCTCGGCGCGCAACTCAGCGCCGGTCTCCGCCAGGGCCGACGGCTCCAGATAGCGCACCGCGAGATCGATGTCTTCGCTCAGGAAATCGAGCGAACGGTAGGCGGTCACCAGGCGCAGTTCGGCCCGCGGGTAAAGCGCGGAAAAACGCGGCAGGCGCGGGATGAGCCATTTCAGGGCGAAATCCGGCTGCACGCTGATCGAGACTAGGCTGGGGCCGGCAGTCCCGGTCAACGTCTGGACGCCTTCGGCGATCCGTTCCAGCGCCTCGCCGATGGTGGGTGCCAGCAGGCGGGCCGCGTCGGTCAGCACGATCGCGTTGTTCCGCCGGGTGAACAGCCGCCGCCCGGTCCAGGCTTCCAGCGCCTTCACATGGTGGCTGATCGCGGTCGGGGTGACGTTCAGCTCCGCCGCGGCGCGGGCAAAGCTGCCGAGGCGGGCGGCGGATTCGAAGGCGCGGCAGGCGTTGAGCGGGGGCAGGCGCGGGGCCATGAGCGGTCGGCAGGCTGTGGTCCAAATATTCTAGGGGTAGGCCACGAATTATCCAAGCCCACAAATCCGACGCCGCTGCTAAGGATTA
>JAJYYT010000362.1 GCA_021800645.1 Actinomycetes bacterium | reverse complement strand
TCGACGGGCAACACGGCCGCTGCGTACGCCTGGGGGCTGCAGCGCTACCCCGAGCTCTCCGCCCGGGTGTTCGTGTCCGAGGACGTCCCCGAGGCGCAGCTCGGTCCGAAGACCGACCGGATGGAGGTCGTGCGCGTGAAAGGCGACTACGTGGAGGCGGGCAACCGCTCTCGCGCCGAGCTCCGCCCGGGCGAGGTGTCCGAGGGCGGCTTCTTCAACCTCGGCCGGCGCGAGGGCGCGAAGCTCGCCTACCTCGAGGCGTTCGACGACGTCGCGCGTGCGGGGGGGCGGATCGACACGGTGGTGCAGGCGGTGGCTTCCGGGCTCGGGATCGTCGCCGCGGCGCGCGCGGTCGAGCAGAGCGCCGCCGTGCGCGAGTGGGGGAAGGGCCCGCGGCTGTTCTGCGCGCAGCAGACCAGCTGCTCGCCCATGGTGAAGGCGTACCGCGCGCTCCTGAGCGGTACCGGCGAGCGGCTGCCAGAGAGGCTGCCGTCGGGACTGGCTGCCGCGATCCTGCTCGGCGACCCGTTCTCGAGCTTCGACTACGTGGCTCGGGCGGTGCGCGAGTCCGAGGGGGGCTTCGTCGACGTGACGTCCTCGGAGATCGCCGCAGCGCTCCAGCGTCACAACCACGAGGTACCGATGGGCGACTCGGCGGCCGTCGCGCTCGCGAGCGCGTACCGCATGTGGGAGCAGGGCGACCTTCGGGGCTCCGAGGGCGTGCTGGTCGCGCTCACCGGCGGCCCGGGGCGCTGAGTGCCGAGCGCGGTCGCATGACGGACGCAGAATTCTACGAACGGATGCGGGCGTTCCTTCACGAGCGCAGGCCCGATCTGCCCGGGGAAGTGGAGCCGACGACCCAGCTGTGGCAGGCGGGCTACCTGGATTCCTTCGGGCTCATCGAGACCCTCGCGCTGCTCGAGGAGCTGACCGGCCACCCGATCCAGATCGGCGCGGACGACCTGCCGAGCTTCTTCACGATGAAGGGCATCTTCGAAGCCTTCGTCGCCACCTGAGCGAGGACGCGGTCGGGGGGGGTCGGAGGCGGCGTGGCCCGAGGCCGAGCCTCTCTCGGTCGTGCACGCGCTCGGTGCCGGAGAGCTCCCGCCGCTGCGCCGGGGCCTGTTCGACCGGCCGCCGTCCCACAGCGCGCCACCTGCAGCTCCCTACCGTGAGCTCCGATGCAAGGTGAGCTCCGACGCACCGTGAGCTCCGGCGTCGAGATCGCCCGGTACGACGTGGGCGTTGTCGTCCTCTGACGTCGGTGGCCCGGCCGGTGCTCGCCAGCGAGCCGGGGCGGTGGCCGCTGCTCGCCAGCGAGCCGGGGCGGTGGCCGCTGCAGACCGATATCCTCCCGGTGTGCCCGGCAGTCTCGTGATCCGGGGGGCACGGGAGCACAACCTCCAGGACGTCTCCCTCGATCTTCCCCGCGACAAGCTGATCGTCTTCACGGGCCTCTCGGGGTCGGGCAAGTCGTCGCTCGCGTTCGACACGATCTACGCCGAGGGGCAGCGCCGTTACGTCGAGTCGCTGTCCGCCTACGCGCGCCAGTTCCTCGGACAGATGGACAAGCCAGACGTGGACTTCATCGAGGGACTGTCGCCCGCGATCTCGATCGACCAGAAGTCGGCGTCGCGCAACCCCCGCTCGACCGTCGGCACGGTCACCGAGGTCTACGATTACCTCCGTCTCCTCTACGCGCGGATCGGCAAGCCGCATTGCCCGATCTGCGGCCGGCCGGTCGCGCGCCAGACGCCCCAGCAGATCGTCGACCGCGTGCTCGAGCTCGAGGACGGCACGCGCTTTTGGGTGCTCGCTCCGGTCGTGCGCGGTCGCAAGGGGGAGTACGCCGGGTTGCTGGAGGACCTCGCGAAGCAGGGTTTCTCGCGCGCGCGGGTCGACGGCGCCGTGGTCGAGCTGTCCGACCGGCGCGACTCTTCCCTCGCGCGCTACGAGCAGCACACCATCGAGGTGATCGTCGACCGGCTGGTGCGTCGAGAGGGCATCCGCCAGAGGCTCACGGAGTCCATCGAGACCGCGCTCGCGCTCACCGGGGGAACGGCCGAGGTCCTGGTCGTCGGTGCCGACGGTATGCCCGAGGCGGGCCAGGAGGCGATCACGTTCAGCCAGCACCTCGCATGTACCTACGACGGCGTCAGCTTCGAGGAGCCCGCGCCACGGAGCTTCTCGTTCAACTCCCCTTACGGGGCGTGCCCGACGTGCCTCGGGCTGGGCACGCGTTTCGAGGTCGACCCGGATCTCGTGGTGCCCGACCCTTCGCTCTCCCTCGCCGAAGGCGCGCTGGCACCCTGGGCGAGCGCGCGCAGCGAGTACTTCACCGGTCTGGTCGACGGCATCGCAGAGCTCGGGGGGTTCTCCGTCTCGACGCCGTGGTCCAAGCTCAAGGCGAAGGACAAGAAGCTCGTGCTGTACGGGTCGGGGTCGAAGAAGGTGAGCGTCCGCTACCGGAACCGCTTCGGGCGAAGCCGCGCCTACGAGACCCACTACGAGGGGATCGTCCCGTGGCTCCAGCGCCGCCACGCAGAGGCAGACTCGGACTGGGGCAGAGAGCAGATCGAGCAGTACATGCGGGAGGTGCCGTGCCCGGCCTGCGAAGGAGCTCGGTTGAAGCCCGAGTCGCTCGCGGTCACGATCGGCCGCGGGTCGGACGGCCGGCGCGGAGAGCCCGGCCAGGGCGGCATGAACATCCACGAGCTGTGCAGCCTCCCGATCACCCGGGCCCTCGACGCCATCGAGCAGCTCGAGCTTTCCGAGCGAGACCACCTCATCGCGGACCGGGTGCTGAAGGAGATCCGCGAGCGGATGCGCTTCCTTCTCGACGTCGGGCTCGACTATCTCTCGCTCGAGCGCGCGTCGGCGACGCTGTCGGGCGGAGAGGCGCAGCGGATCCGCCTGGCGAGCCAGATCGGGAGCGGGCTCGTCGGGGTCCTCTACGTCCTCGACGAGCCTTCGATCGGGCTCCACCAGCGGGACAACCAGCGGCTGATCCAGACGCTCCTGCGGCTGCGCGACCTCGGCAACACGGTCATCGTCGTCGAGCACGACGAGGAGACCATCAGGACCGCGGACCACGTGGTGGACATCGGGCCTGGCGCGGGCGAGCACGGCGGGCGGATCGTCCACTCTGGACCCGTCGCCGGGCGCGGGGGCCTCCTGTCCAACGCCGAGTCGCTCACTGGCCAGTACCTGTCGGGGAAGCGGAAGATCGCCGTG
>JAJYYT010000361.1 GCA_021800645.1 Actinomycetes bacterium | reverse complement strand
CGGAGCTGGCAGAGCTCGAGACGCGCGCTGACGCAGGATCCGCAGCTGCCTCGAGGGAGGGTGCCGCCCGGCGGTCCAGGGAAGTCCGACGCGGTCCCCCAGCACGCGCAACGGTTCACGGGATGGACTTCCCTTCGCCGGCATTGTCCGGGTCAGGTATTGGAGGTCGCGGATTGCTCCGCCTCTCAGCCTTTGACGGCTCCCTCTGCCATCTCGTGAACCACTTGCATTGAACCACATGCTGGCCGGGTTCGCTAGAGGCGAAAGTCCCTCCGGTCCTCAGCCCTTCACCACGCCGAGGGGTCGCAGCCGGGCGACTCGACGTGCCAGCCCGGCGCGTTCGCAGGTCATGACCACCTCGTCGACGTCCTTGTAGGCCAGGGGCGCTTCCTCGGCCAGGCCCCGATCCGACCGTGCCCGGACGGCGATGCCGGACGACTCGAGCTCGCGGCGCAGGGCCCCTCCGTGGACTTCTCGGAGCGCGGCGTGACGGCTCATCGTGCGCCCGGCCCCATGGCAGGCCGAAGAGAAGGCGCCGCCCGGATCGTCCCCGACGAGCACGTACGACGCAGTTCCCATCGAGCCGGGCACGAGGACCGGCTGGCCGACGGCGCGCAGGTCCTCTGGGAGGTCGCGGTGCCCCGGAGGGAGCGCTCGCGTCGCGCCTTTGCGGTGCACGCACAGCAGCCGTGGCTCTCCGCCGACTGTGTGCCGCTCCAGCTTGGCCAGATTGTGGGAGACGTCGTAGACCAGCGCAAGGTCTCCCGTGCCGACCGTCGCTCGAAAGGCTCGGCGGGTCGCGGCGGTCAATGCCTGCCGGTTGGCCCTGCCGTAGTTGGCGGCTGCGGCCATCGCCGAGAGGTAGGCCTCGCCCTCGACCGACGTGACGGGCGCGCAGGCCAGCTGCAGGTCGGGCACGGCGATGTGGTACCGCCGCATCGCGTCGATCATCACGCGCACGTGGTCCGAGCAGATCTGGTGCCCGAGGCCTCTCGAGCCGGAGTGGATCATGACGCAGACCTGCGAGCCTGAGAGCCCGAACGCGTCTGCGCACACCGGGTCGAAGATCTCCTCGACCTCCTGGACTTCGAGGAAATGGTTGCCCGATCCGAGGCTTCCGACTTGGCCGATCCCTCTGGCGCGGGCTCGCTCGCTCACCTGCAAGGGATCGGCTCCGGCGATGACACCCCGGTCCTCGCACCGCTCGAGGTCCGCCTCGGTCCCCAACCCTGCCTTCAGCGCGGCACGAACACCCTCGCGGAGGACGCCGTCGAGGGCGACCCTGTCGGGCAGGTGCCACACCCCGCCGGGCCCGAGACCGCGGGGAGTCCCGGCGTCGAGCGCGTCCATGAGCTCCACGAGCTTCGGCTTCAGCTCGCCGGCGCTGAGAGGTGACGCGAGCAGCCGGACACCGCAGGAGATGTCGAAACCGACGCCTCCCGGTGACACGACGCCGCCGGCGCCGACGTCGGTGGCAGCCACACCGCCGATGGGGAAGCCGTAGCCAGAGTGGACGTCGGGCATCGCGAACGACGCATCGACGATCCCCGGCAGCGTTGCGACGTTCGCCACCTGGCGCAGCGCTTCGTCCTCCACGGCATGTTCGAGCAGCCTCCTCGAGGCGAACACGATGCCGGGCACCAGCATGTCCCCCACCGGGTCGATGCGCCACCGGTCGGTGGCGTCGGGGACCGCGACGAGCCCAACCGGCCCTGAGGGAAGCGGCATTCGAGACGAGCTACTCACACGTCCACCAGGACCCGGCACTGCCAGCCCCCCTCCGTCGGGGCGGCCTGCAGCGCGTGGTACGAGACGGCTTTGGGAACCGGCCCCACGAGATGGACCTGGCTCGCTGGGACCACCTCCATGTCCCCGGTCAGCCCGCCGTCTTCTGCCTCGGCCAAATGGAAGCGAACCGGGACCACGCCGAGCGCGTCCACGACGTAGATCACCTCCTCGAGCAGCGAGACCAGCGCGTCCTCTGCACCGGTCTCCGATGCCGCAAGCGGCAGGACCTCGGTCGCCGCCGGGTCTCGGACCTCGGCGAAGGTCTCGACGAGCGCGAGCAGCGTCTCGGTGAGGCAGGATGCCCGGTCGGGTCCCCAGGCCTCGAGCAGGCAGTCGGCGGGGTGAGGGAGCTGGCGGTGGCCCGTTCCGCCGGGACGTGTCGGTGCCTTCCCCTGCGAGCGGCTCGCGGTGCCTTCCACACCCCAGAGCGTGCCGGGCGCTCGGCTCTCCGAGTAGAGGCGAAAGTACAGGTTCGACCGACCGGCCGCGAGCCTCACCGCCGACGGTTCGATCGCTCTTCGATTTCGGCCGTCAGCCTTCGATTTCGGCCGTCGGCGCTCGAGGTTCGAGGAGCATCGGTTGTCGCCCGTCCTCCCCGAAGGGTCTCTCGGGCTCCACGCCCCGAGCCTAGCCGGCTCGCCAGTCATGGGATCGTGGTGTCGTGATGCTCAGCAGCGAGACGTTGGTTCGAGGTGAGGTCGGCGTCACGGACGGGAACCGCGAGCGTCCTGCGGTCGCCGAGCGCGACGAGCGCGGACGCCACGACGACGAACAAGTCCGCGTCGAGGAGCCGGATCCTCTGGCGAACAGCCACCGGCATCCATCCGCGAGTCGTCTCGCGGAGCGGCGCTGAGGGCGTTGGCGTGCGTGCGCTCGTCCAGCGCGTCTCCTCGGCCTCGGTGCGGGTCGGCGACGAGACGATCGGCTCGATCGGTCCAGGGCTTTGCGTGTTCGTGGGCGTGACGCACACCGACACGGTCCAGCACGCGGAGCGAATGGCCGCTCGGCTGTGGAACCTCCGCATCTTCGAGGACGCTCAGGGCCTCACGAACCTCTCCGCCGCCGAGCTCGGGCGCGAGATGCTGGTGGTGAGCCAGTTCACTCTGTATGCCGACACCGTGAAGGGAAGGCGCCCTTCGTTCCTCCACGCTTCGCCCCCCGAGCATGCCGAGCCGCTCGTGGACGCGCTGGCCGCCGCATTGCGAGGGCTCGGCGCGAGGGTCGCCACGGGGCGGTTCCGCGCGTCCATGCACGTCGAGCTCGTGAACGACGGACCGTTCACCCTGCTCCTCGAGACCACGGCGTGACCGCCCGTCGGCGGGGTCCTGGCGCTGACCGACGCGTCCAGGCGCTCGGGCCGCACGCCGAGCGTGTCGGCGTGCGGTCAGCAGCCGCCAACGGCTCACTCGGAGCGGACGAGGTCCGAAGGGGGCAGGTCTCCCACCTGC
>JAJYYT010000360.1 GCA_021800645.1 Actinomycetes bacterium | reverse complement strand
TGGCGGCGTCACCTCCAGCCGGCCTTCGGCGACTACCGCCTGTCCGATCTCCGCCGGTCCGACATCGCCGCCTGGGTGGTCGAGCTGGAGAAGACCCTTGCTGCGGCGACGGTCGGCAGGTGTCTCCTGGTGCTGAAGAAGTGCCTCTCGGATGCAGTCGTCGAGGGGATGATCGCAGCGAGCCCCGCGGGACCGGTCGCCCCGCCGGCGCGAGCGCGCGTCGAGCGCCGCTTCCTCTCCCGCGACGAGCTCCACCGGCTCGAGGCGGCGACGAGCCCCTGGTGGAGCCTCGTCGTCCCCTTCGCTGCGACGACGGGCCTTCGGATCGGCGAGATCGCAGCCCTGAAGGTCGGCGACGTCAGGCTCGCAGCGCACGAAGTCCACGTGCACGCGACCGCGGTCGGGGTCGCCCGCCGGGTCTCGGGCGCAGGCCAGCGGCGTCAGATCCACCGGCCGAAGACGGCTGCCGGCGAGCGGATCGTCCCCACGATCACCGACGATCTCGCCGAACGGCTGGCCGCGCACATCGACGCACGGGGCCTCGGGCTCACAGACTGGCTGTTCACCGGGCAGCGAGGCGGGGCGATGGAGCCGACGCAGTGGCGGGCACGCGTCTGGCGGCCGGCCGTCGAGCGGGCTCGACTGGCCGACCCGAAGCCCACGCCCCATGCCCTCCGGCACACCGCCGTCGCCCTGTGGATCGGTGCGGGGGCCGACCGCTACACGGTCTCCAAGTGGGCAGGGCACACCAGCGCCGCGTTCACCGAGCAGGTCTACGGCCACCTCTGGGAGAAGGACCACAGCGGCACCAGAGCCGCGATCGCAGAGCTGCTCGGCGGTGCGTCGGTGCACCGGCTGGGCGAGGCGGCCGAATCCCCGATCGCGGCACACCCCCATGGGAAACTCTGACCATGCGGGTCGCAGGCCTCTTCGCAGGGATCGGTGGGATCGAGCTGGGCCTGCACCACGCGGGATGGGAGGCGCAGCTGCTTTGCGAGGTCGACCCCTTCGCAAAGCGGGTACTCCAGGCCCACTTCGGCGATGTCCCGCTCGCCGACGACGTGCGAGAGCTGCGACGTTTGCCTGCGGTCGATCTGGTCGCGGCGGGGTTCCCGTGCCAGGACCTCTCGCAGGCGGGCCTCACGGCGGGCATCGACGGTTCCCGCTCGGGACTCGTCGGCGAAGTGTTCCGACTCGTGGCGACCCGCCGCCGGTCGCCGACGTGGGTGCTCATCGAGAACGTCTCCTTCATGCTCCACCTCGACCACGGGAGGGCGATGGCGCGCCTGACCGACGCGCTCTGTGACCTCGGATTCTCCTGGGCGTACCGGGTCGTCGACACCCGAGCCTTCGGGCTCCCCCAACGCCGTCAGCGGGTGATCCTCCTTGCGTCGCGAACCGAGGACCCGCGCCCGGTCATCCTCGCCCAGGACGCCGCCTCGAACGAGGTGACCGATCCATCCGGCCGTGCGTGTGGGTTCTACTGGACCGAAGGACTACGGGGACTCGGCTGGGCGGTCGACGCGGTCCCGACGCTCAAGGGTGGCTCGACCGTCGGAATACCGTCCCCTCCAGGCATCTGGATGCTCGACGGCTCCATCCGCACGCCCGACGTGCGTGACGCCGAGCGGCTACAGGGGTTTCCCGCCGACTGGACCGCTCCCGCGACCGACGACCCGACGAGCCGCAAGGGCCCGCGCTGGAAGCTCGTCGGCAACGCCGTGAGCGTCCCGGTGGCCGAGTGGATCGGCCGGCGTCTGTTGGAGGCGGAGGGCTCCTTCGTCGGCTTCGTCGGCGAGGCGTCGCCGCTCGAACCTGGAGCGCCATGGCCCAAGGCCGCGTGGGGGAAGGACGGGAAGGCGCACGCGTCGTCTGTCGGGCTCTGGCCGGAGCAGCACCGCTATCGGCACCTCGCCGAGTTCCTCCGTTTCCCGACGACGCCACTCTCTCGCCGCGCCCTCCTCGGATTCCTATCGCGGGTCGAGCGGTCGAGCCTGCGGTTCCCGGACGGATTGGTGGAAGCCGCGCACCGAGCCGCCGACGAGCCCATGGCGCCGCGACGACGGTGACCTCGAGAGGGCTGCGCTGGGCCCAGCTCTCTCCGGACGTCCGACTCGTCCGGGCGCTCGACGAGGCCGACGACGCTGGCTCCTACACCGAAGCGACAGTCTCCGGGAGTGTGGACGTCAAGCGGAACTGGTCGAACCGCTTCGCCGACGCCGCCGCGCGCTTCCTCGCCCCGGTCCTCCGCCAAGCGCTCGCCGATGAGGGAGGGTCCGAGGACCTCGAGGTCTATCCAATGGCCGGTGGGACGTCGGAGAGGACCGTCGTCCTCGGCGAGGGCAGCCGCAAGCGGATCGACGTGGCCGTCGTACACCGACTCGGTGGTCTCCGAATCGACCTCTCGATGAAGGGGCTCAACTTCAAGGACCGGAGCAGCGACCACTACGACAAGAACCTCACGGGTCGCACCTACGAACTCGAAGACGAGATCCGTCAGGTGCGACGTCTCCAGCCCGCCTGCTTCGTCTTCGCGCTCTACTGGCTCCCGTTGCCGGCAGCCTCGGACAAGGCCACGGGCGAGAGCTCCTTCGCTCGCACCGTCGTGCACCTGCGAGCCCGCATTCACAGGGGTGCGCCAGGAACTGCCCGAGACGACGAGCGTCTCGACGGTGCAGGTGTCGCGCTCTACGCGCCGGCTGAGACCGCCCTCTTCGGCGGCGAGGTCGTGGACCGTGGCGTCCTACGGTGTCTCGACGTGACCTCGGATCCGCCGCGACGCGGTCGACCGCGAGTGGAGTCGACCGCGACCGTCGACGAAGTCGTGGCACGCTGGGTGCGCGCCTACCTTGAAGCAGTCGGCGCGGCGAGGCCGGACTGGGCAGAGGCGGAGGAGGATCTGACGTCCTAGGTCAACCACCCCTCCCTAAAGGGAGGGGCTTGCAGTGGAGCGGATCGCTTCCAGTGCAAGCCCCGACCGATAGGGACGGTTGACCAGACCGAGTCATCGAAAAGGAGGTGAGACAGATGACTACGTTGGAATCCGCAAGCGAGAAGACCCACCAGGCCGTGCTTCCTCAGCGGCCTGCTCTGGAATCCGCGTCAGCAGACGACCCCGGGGTAGGGACGAAACGGGGCGTGGACGCCCACCGGCAAAGGCGGGCAACTGGCGGCCAACATGGTCGAGGGGAGATTCCAGCCGGGCTCACCAACCGGCTGGGGCGTCACTCCTCGAGCT
>JAJYYT010000359.1 GCA_021800645.1 Actinomycetes bacterium | reverse complement strand
GTGGTCGAGGACACCTACCGCGCGGACCGCCAGTACCAGGCGTCTCTCGAGCCGCACGTCGCGGTGGCCGAGTACGGCGCCGGCCGTTTCACGCTGCACGTCGCGCACCAGTTCCCCTTCAACGTGCGCGACCGCGTCGCGAGCGCCCTCGGTGTCCGTCCCTCGGAGGTCCGGGTCGTCGGCCACCACATCGGCGGCGGGTTCGGCGCGAAGCTCGACGTCTCGCTCGAGCCGTACGCGGCGCTCCTCGCCCGTGCCGTCGGCCGCCCCGTCCGGATGGAGAACGGGCGTTCGGAGGACCTGATGACGGCGCAGTGCAGGGAGAACGCCGTCGTCACGATCCGCTCCGCGCTGTCGGAGAGCGGGGAGCTGCTCGCGTGCGACTTCGACGTCGTCTTCGACTCGGGCGCCTATGCGATCGACGCCCCGTACCTCGCGAGCATGCCGATGTTCGCCGTCGGGTCCATCTACCGCGTCGGGCAGGCACGCGTGCGGTGCCGTGCCGTCTACACGAACAGCTCGCCGACCGGCGCGTTCCGAGGCGTGAGCGGGACCTACCTCGTCTTCGCCGTCGAACGTCATCTCGACCACATCGCCCGGGAGCTCGGCCTCGACCGACGCGAGCTGCGCCTTCGCCATCTGCGTCGAAGCGGCGAGAAGATGCTGAACGGCCAGACCCTCGCCGACGCGGACATCCTGAGGGAGTGCTTCGACCGTGCCGAAGAGCTGGCTCCGTTCTCCAGCCTCGGCAAGGGGCCGTACCGAGGGGTCGGCATGGCGGCGTGCGTCTGGCTCACGAACCCGCTCGCCGGCAGCGCGGTGGTGAAACTGAACGAGGACGGGACCGTGGGCCTCGTCACCGCGGCGACCGACAACGGATCGGGTGCGGTCACGATGGGGCTCCGCCAGATCGCCGCCGAGGAGCTCGGAGTCGACGCTCTCGACGTCGTGATCTCCATGCCCGACACCGACGTCTCGGGGTACGACGCCGGCTCACAGGGCAGCCGCACCACCCGGGTCGTGGGGATGGCGGTGAAGGCGGCTGCCGAACGGGTGCGCGAGCGCGCCCTTGCGGTCGCCGCGGACCACCTCGAGATCTCGCCGGCCGATCTCGAGCTCGCCGCCGGCAGCGTGCAGGTGCGCGGAGCTCCCTCCCGTCGCCTGCAGCTGGCGGAGGTCGCGAAGCTCGCCGCTGCGCACGGCGGACCGATCACCGGAGCCGGGTCCTACTCCACGCCGATGCCCGCCTACGCTCCGACGTGCGCGACCGGGCTCCTCTTCCCCGTCTTCCCGACGCCGACCTACCACCTGCACGTGGCAGAGGTGGAGGTCGATCCCTCGACCGGCAACGTGCGCGTCCTGCGCTACATCGTCGTCCAGGAGGTCGGACGCGTGGTCAATCCGACCGGGGTCGTGGGCCAGATCCAAGGCGGTGTCGCCCAAGGGCTGGGCTACGCCCTGTGGGAATGGCTGGCGCTCGAGGGCGGCCGGTACCGCCAGCGCACCTTCGAAAGCTACGGCCTGCCGCTGTCGGTGGACGTGCCGCGCGTGGAGGTCGTAACGCTGGAGCATCCGGACCCTGAGTCCCCCTACGGCGCCAAGGGCGTCGCCGAGCCGCCCGTCGTCCCCGTTGCCGCCGCGGTCGCGAACGCGGTCTCCGACGCGATCGGCGCGGAGATCAACTGCATCCCGATCCTCCCCGAGGCGGTCCTCGACGCGCTCGCCTCGCAGGACGGGGCGGGCGCCCGGGGCGTGCACCTTTCGCGAGGAGGCGCCGGTGCCGAAGCGGGGGGAGCATGACGGCGCGGCCGCCGGCTATCGCGCCAGGCGACGTGCGCATCGGGGTCGACGTCGGCAGCACGAACACCGACGCGGTCGCGGTCGCCGGAACCCGGGTCATCGCATCCGTGAAGCGGCCCACGACCGGAGAGGTGGGCGAGGGGATCGTCGACGCGCTCGGCGCACTGCTCGAGCGGCTCCCGACGCACCGAGAGGCCGTGGCGGCCGTGATGGTCGGGACGACCCAGTTCGTCAACGCTCTCGTGCAGGCGAAGGACCTGGCAACGACGGGGGTGCTCAGGATCGGGCTGCCTTCCACCGCCGCCCTTCCGCCTCTCGTCGACTGGCCGCCCCGGCTGCGCAGGGCCATCGGGGACGTCGTCTGCCTCTGCCGAGGGGGTCACGAGTACGACGGGAGCACGATCGCCCCCTTGGATCGAGAGGCGGTCCGTCGGGCGGGAGAGCAGATGGCGGAGAGAGGCGTCACCTCGGTCGCGATCACTTCGGTGTTCTCTCCACTGAACCCCGAGCACGAGCTCGAGGCGGCGGCGCTCCTCCAAGACGTGCTGCACGGTGTGGAGGTGACGCTGTCGTCGGACATCGGTCGGATCGGGCTCCTGGAGCGGGAGAACGCGACGATCGTGAACGCGTCCTTGCGCAGGCTCGCAGCCTCCACCGTCGCGGCGCTCGAGCGCGCGATCGAGTCGGTCGGGCTCTCCGCACCGCTGTTCGTGTCCCAGAACGACGGGACCGTCATGAACGCGGACTACGCTCGGCGGTTCCCGGTCGCCACCTTCGCATCGGGTCCCACGAACTCCATCCGCGGTGCCGCGTTCCTCTCGGGCCTCTCCGACGCCGCGGTGATCGACGTCGGCGGGACCACGGCGGACGTCGGGATGCTCGTCAAAGGGTTCCCGCGCCCGGCCCCGCTCGTGGTGGAGGTGGCTGGCGTGCGGACGAACTTCCGCATGCCCGACGTCCTTTCCCTCGGGATCGGCGGTGGCAGCGTCGTGCGCGGTCCCTGGGAGGAGCTCCGCACGGGACGTCCGCGACCTGCGAGCGATGGCGGAGCTGCGGCGGCGGAGCCCGAGATCGGGCCGGACAGCGTCGGTTACGAGCTCGCGCGCAAGGCGCTCGTGTTCGGTGGAGACACCTTGACGGCGACCGATCTGGCCGTGGCGCTCGGGCGCCTCGATCTGGGGGATCGCGCACTCGTGGCGCACGTGCCGAAGGATTTCGTCGAGGCTGCGTGGGCCCGGATCCAGTCCCGCCTCGCCGGCGGTCTCGACCGGATGAGGACGTCACCTGAGCCGGTGGCGGTCGTGGCCGTCGGCGGAGGATCGGCGCTGGTCGAAGAGGAGCTCCCAGGCGCGGCGAAGGTGCTGCGGGTCGACCACGGCGAGGTCGCGAACGCCGTCGGGGCGGCCATGGCCCAGATCGGAGCGGAGGTGGACCGGATCGTC
>JAJYYT010000358.1 GCA_021800645.1 Actinomycetes bacterium | reverse complement strand
ACTTCGCCGCGCTCGTGCGCGCGATCGTCTACCAGCAGCTGGCGGGCGCGGCTGCTTCGGCGATCCATGGTCGCCTCCTCGAGGCCCTCGGCGACGAGCCGAGCCCCGCCGGGCTGCTCGCGCTCTCCGACCACGCCATGCGCGTGGCGGGGCTCTCGGCCAACAAGACGGCCTCGCTACGCGACCTCGCGACGAAGGTGCTCGACGGCTCGGTCGTGCTCGAGCCGCGCAGCCTTGCCCGCGAAGGCGACGAGGAAGTCGTCGCGCGGCTTTCGAGGGTCCGCGGCATCGGCAGGTGGACCGCCGAGATGTTCCTCATGTTCCAGCTGCGGCGCCTCGACGTGTGGCCGACCGGTGACCTCGGCGTTCGCCGGGGGTACGGGCTCGCGTGGGGAGTGCCGATGCCGAGCCCCCGGGTGCTCGGGCCCCTGGGCGACCCCTACCGCCCCTACCGCTCGGTCGCCGCCTGGTACTGCTGGCGGGCGGTCGAGCTCGCTGCCGGGGGCGCCCTGGGCGCCGGGGGCGCCCTCACCCGCTGACCGAAGCGACGCACACCGTGAGGCATCCCGCCGTGAGGCATCCCGCCGTGAGGCATCCCGCCGTGAGGCATCCCGCCGTGAGGCATCCCACCGTGAGGCATCCTCGCAGCAGCCCGGGCGTGCGCCTGCAGCGCTGCCCGCCAGAGCCCGGGCAGCCGGTTCGCACGTGAGCTGGCCGCTCTTCGTGGTCGGCGTGGCGGTCGTCACGGGCAGCGCGCTGAACGTCCTCTTCACCATGGTGGTCCCGCGTCGGCCCTACGGCGTCGACCGGCTCACCCTCCTGATCGGTCGGGCGGTCCTCCAGTCGATGAACCTGCTGTCGCGCCTCGTGGGCAGCGACGAGAGGAAGGACGCGGCGCTGTCGCCGACGGGACCGATCGCCCTCGTGGTCCAGCTCTTCGTGTGGGCGGGCGGGCTCACCCTCGGCTTCGGCATCCTCATCGCCGCGACACGCCACTCTCTCGGCGAGGGGCTCCTCCAGGCGCTCACCGCGCTGTTCACGGTGGGCGGGGTGCACGAAGGCGGACCGCCCGTCCGCTCGTTGGACGTCGCTGCGGGCGCGATCTGGGTCGTGGTCGTCGCGCTGCAGATCGCATACCTCCCAACCCTCTACAGCGCCTTCAGCCGGCGAGAGGCGCTGGTCGCGCTCTTGGAGAGCCGTGCCGGGTTGCCCGCGTGGGGGCCGGAGATCCTGATCCGGCACCAGCTGGTGGGGATCACCGACACGCTGCCGGAGCTCTACGCCTCATGGGAGGCCTGGGCGGCCGATGTGGCAGAGAGCCACACGACGTACCCGGTCCTGCTCCTGTTTCGTTCGCCCGAGGCGTGGTACTCATGGGTGGTGGGCCTGCTCGCGGTCCTGGACGCGGCCGCGATCCACCTCGCGGTCGCGCCGTCGAGCGCGAGCTCCCGGGCCCGGCTTTGCCTGCGGATGGGCTTCACCCTCTTCGACCGGGTCGCGGCGTCGCTCGGCTGGGACGTGGACCCCGACCCCGACCCCGAGGGGGTTCTCGCGCTCAGGTTCGAGGAGTACTCGGAGGCGGTCGAGAAGCTCATCGCCGTGGGCTTCCCGGTGGAACGCGGCGCCGAGGAGTCCTGGCCCGACTTCCGTGGCTGGCGGGTGAACTACGAGACGGTCGCCTACCGGCTCGCGGACCACCTCACCGCTCCGCCTGCGCCGTGGTCCGGGCCGCGCCAGCACCTTCGCGGCGGTCCGGTGCTGCCGAGGCGTCCGCCGCAGCGTCACCCCGGCGAGCGCCGGGCGCCCGCGCACGCGGTCGTCGGCCCGCCTGCGCGCCGGTCGCGCCGCGTGCGCCGCGCGCGCAGGTCGCGCTCGAACGAGGCGTGAACGGCCTTCGCGCCGAGGCTCAGGCCTCGGGCCCAGCTCCCGCCGTGCGGATTGCCGACACCTCGACCTCGATGGTGACGTTCTCGCTCACCAGCATGCCGCCGGCCTCGAGCGCCACGTTCCAGGCGACCCCCCAGTCCTTTCGGTTGATGGTCGTCGATCCCTCGAAGCCGATCCGCTCGTTGCCGTAGGGGTCGGTCGCCTCCCCCGTGTACTCGAGGTCGATCGTGACGGGCTTGGTGACGCCCTTGATGGTCAGGTCGCCGGTGACGCGGTAGGTCTGGCCTCCCGCCGGCTCGACCTTGGTCGAGACGAACTTGATCTCGGGGTACTCGTCCATGGAGAAGAAGTCGTTGCTCCTCAGGTGGGCGTCGCGCTCGGCGTTCCGGGTGTCGATGCTCGCCGCTTTGATCGTGAGCTCGAGATGCGACTTGGTCGGGTCTTCGGCGTCGAAGTACCCGCTTCCCTCGAAGTCGTTGAACGAGCCTCTGACTTTCGCCACCATCGCATGGCGGGCCGCGAACCCGATCCGGCTGTGGCTCGGGTCGATCTTGTAGTACCCGGTGACCGTGGTTGGGACGGCCGTCGTCATGGGAATGCTCCTCCAGTCGGGGAAGCAGCTTCACGGCTGCATACCCCCTCGTGATGTCGGTCGGATTGCGCGCCACCGGCGCGGTGGCATCGGTGACGCTTCACTCAACAACGCGAGACATGTCACCTATTCCCGCCGATCGGCCTACACTGTGAGCAGATGGCTGGAAGAGGGGTGGACCGGGCGGAGGAGTTGGTCTCGAGCCCAGCCGGCCTCGTGGTCGAGCCGCCCGACCAGGTCCGGTGGCTCGACCCGGACGAGCAACGCGCGTGGCGGGCAGTCCAGGTCATGCAGGCGAGGCTGAACGCGGCGCTCGCGACCCAGCTCGCAGCCGAGACCGGGCTGTCCCTCGCGGACTACGTCGTGCTCGTCATGCTCACGGACATGCCCTCTGGGGCCGCGCGCGTGCACGAGCTCGCCCGCCACCTCGGCTGGGAGCGCAGCCGGGTCTCCCACCACGTCGCCCGCATGGCCGAGCGCGGGCTCGTGCGCAAGGAGCGGTGCGCGTCGGACCGCAGGGGCTCCTACGTCGTGGTGACCGAGGCAGGTCGACGAGCGCTGGAGGCCGCCGCGCCGGGCCACGTCGCGGCGGTGCGGAGGTTCTTCGTCGACGTGCTGACCGCCGAGCAGCTGGACGCGCTGGCAGAAGCGGCAGGCCAGGTCGTCCACGCGATCGACGAGGCCGAGCGAGCGCACGAGCAACGCGACCGCTGAACAGGGCGAACGGGGTTGAAAGGGAAAACCTTCCCTCCTCGGCCCTGCTG
>JAJYYT010000357.1 GCA_021800645.1 Actinomycetes bacterium | reverse complement strand
ACGGCGCGGCGGTGGTCAGCGGGGCGGTGGACCGGCTCCCGAGCGTCCGCAGGGTCCCGCTCTCGATGCTGACGCCCACGGGCGTGCCGATGGCCAGGTCGAGCGCGACCGTGCTGGAGGTGTCGGCGAGCAGGCCGCCGAGGCTCGACGCCAGCGCGACGCGCGTGACAGGACCGAGGAAGGTGATGCTCGTCACCTTCGCCTCGACCGTCTCCGGCGGCGGCGCCTGTCCCGCGCGCAGCGGCACGAGGCGCACGTCCTCAGGGCGCACGTAGAGGGTCACCACGTCCCCCGCGGAACGCCCGCCCACCGCCGCGCCCGCGGACATGAGAGCGGTCCCGCAGCGCACGGTCCCGTCCGCGGCGGAGACGACCGTCGCCTCCAGCCGGTTGATGGTGCCCACGAAGTTGGCGACGAACGGGGTGAGCGGGCTGCCGTAGATCTCGGCGGGGGTCCCGACCTGCTCGATGCGCCCCTGCGACATCACGGCGACGCGGTCGGAGATCGACAGGGCCTCCTCCTGGTCGTGGGTGACGTAGAGGGTCGTGATGCCGAGCTCGAGCTGGATCCGCCGCACCTCCTCGCGCAGCTGGAGGCGCACCTTGGCATCGAGCGCGGACAGCGGCTCGTCGAGCAGCAGCACACGCGGCTCGATCGCGAGGCTGCGCGCGAGCGCCACCCGCTGCTGCTGGCCGCCGGAGAGCTGGCGGGGGTAGCGGGTCCTCGCCTCGCCCAGCCCCACCAGCTCGAGGAGCTCGGTCGCGCGGCGAGCCCGCTCGGCTTTCGCGCGCCGTCGCACCCGCAGGCCGAACTCGACGTTCTCCTGCGCCGTCATGTTGGGGAAGAGGCTGTAGGCCTGGAAGACCATCCCCATGTGCCGGCGGTTCGCCGGCAGGCCGAGGACGTCCTCGCCGCCGACGATGACCTCGCCGCTGTCCGGCCATTCGAAGCCGGCGACGATCCGCAGCGCCGTCGTCTTGCCGCACCCGCTCGGGCCGAGCAGCGACACGAGCTCGCCGGACGCGACGTGCAGGTCGAGCGAGTCGAGGGCGAGCACGTTCCCGAAGCGTCGGGTGATCCCCCGAAGCTGGACTGTCGCCACGTGCCTCCCTCGCGCCCAGCTCGCCGGGCTACTTCGTCACGCCGAACTGGCCGACGTTGCGTCCTCCCCTGCCCATCAGGAACATGGCCACCATCGCCGCCCACGTGAGCAGGAGGCTGATCACCGACAGGGCCGTGGCCTCGTGGGCGAGCGGCCCCTGGCCGATGCTGAAGATGTACACGGGGAAGGTCGGGAACGCAAGGAGGCTGGCGATCGTGTACTCGCCCATCGCGATGGCGAAGGTCAGCATCGAGCCGGCGATGACCGCGGTGCGCAGGTTCGGCACCACGACCGACAGGAGGGTGCGGGCGGGGGACGCGCCGAGGCTCTCGGCGGCCTCGCTCAGCGTCCGCAGGTCGATGGCCCGCAGCCCGGCGTCGAGCGACCGGTAGAGGAACGGCAGGGCGAAGACGACGTAGATGAGGGGCAGCACCTCAGGGCGCGAGTACAGCCACGACACGCCCTCGAGGAACGGGATGATCCCGACGACCAGCACGATCGGCGGGACCACGAAGGGCAGCACGGAGACGAATTCCATAGCGGGCCGCAGGCGGGGCAGCCGCAGGTGGACCCAGAAGATCGTGGGGACGACGATGACGAGGCTCACCGCCACCGTCTCGAGCGCGATCTGCACCGAGAGCCAGAAGCTCGAGCGGAACGACGGGTCGTCGAAGACGGCGAGGAACCAGTGGAAGCCCGGGGCGTGCCCGTTCGCCAGCTGCCCCTGGAAGCTGAACTGCAGCAGCGACCAGACGGGCACGAGGAAGTAGAGCACGGCGACCACGAGCCACAGCGCGCTCCAGAGCGGGAACCGCCGCCGTGTGGAGCGGCGGCGCCCGGCGCGGCGCGGGAGCGCTACCGCAGCCAACGGTTGCCCCTCCGTTGGAGCACCGTGTACAAGACGAGCGTCACGGTGATGATGACGATCATCCCGAAGGCGAGCGCGTACGCCAGCTGCGGGTCGGTCGTGATGTTGCCGTTGGTGAGGTTCCCGATGACCTCGGGCACGAGGTTGCCGGTGCTGCCCGAGATGGCATAGGCGGTCGCGTAGGCGGCGAAGGCGCTGCCGAAGAGCAGCACCATCATCCCGAGCATCGAGGGCAGCAGGATCGGGAGCCCGACGTAGCGCCAGTAGCCCCACGAGCTCGCCCCGAGGTTCGACGACGCCTCCCGCCACTCGGGCTTGAGCCCGTCGATCGCCGGCACGACGAGCAGGATCATGAGGGGGAACTGGAAGTAGGTGTAGACGAGCGCGAGGAAGAGGATGCTGCTCGTCGGCAGCGCTGTGGTGAGGTGGATCCCGACGTGCGTGAGGAGGTCGGTGACGACCCCCCCGGTGCCGATCGTCGCGGTGAAGGCGAACGCCAGCGGGACGCCGGCGAAGTTCGAGGCCATGCCGGAGAACGTCACGACGATCGGGCGCAGCGCCCGCGGGACGCCGCGCTGGGCGACGGCGTTGGCCACGAGGAAGCCGAGCACCCCCCCCATGAGGGCGCTGAGGCCGGACAGCTCGAGGCTGGACTCGAAGGAGCCCAGGTACGGGACGTGCACGATCGCGTCGACGTTGGAGAAGGTGAAATGGCCGTTGGCTCCCTTGAACGCGTCGACGATCAGCTCGACGGTCGGGACGATGAGGAAGACGGCGAAGAACGCGAAGAACGGCACGACCCCGAGCCAGCGGAGGCGGTGGCGGCGGCGGCGCCGGGCAGGCCCGGCGGCCGCGGCCGCGGGGACCTCGACGCCGACGACCGCGTCGGGCGTGTCGAGGATCGACAATGCTCGCCTCTCAGCCCATCGCAGTCGCCCAGCCCGTGCCGAGCGCGGTCGCGGCCTTCGCGGTCTGCGCCGCGTCGGGGAAGTGGACGCCGGCGTAGTGGCTGGCAGGGGGGAGCTTCTTCGCCAGCGACGGCGGGATCTTGCCCTCCTTCGCCAGCGCCGCGTAGCGCGCGGGGTGCGCGTACCCCTTCAGGTAGAGCAGCTGGCCCTGGTCGGAGTAGACGAACTCCTCCCAGAGCTTCGCGGCCGCCGGGTGCGGCGCGTACGCGCTGATCGCCTGGCAGTAGAAGTTGCCGAACTTGCCGGTCGACGGGATGACCGTCGCCAGCTTCGGGCTGCCGTGGAACTCGGCGTTGTAGGCGATGTTGAG
>JAJYYT010000356.1 GCA_021800645.1 Actinomycetes bacterium | reverse complement strand
GGCGGGCACGAACCGCAGCGCGGCCGTCCCGCGCGGAGCGCGACGAGGAGCTCCCCGACCGCGCGGGGGGCGGGCGAGCGGCCGTCTTCGAGCACCGCCGGCCGGTCGGCCACGGCCTGGGCGAGCTTTCGCCGCTTCGCCCGTCCGCCGGCGACGGCCTCGATCACCACGCGCACCTGCTCGGGCAAAAGGCCGTCCTCGACCGCCCCGACCGCGGCGCAGAGCACCCCAATCGGGTCGGCGATCACCGCCGCGGAGGGGGGCGAGCTCATCGGCCGGGCTCGACGATGCGCGCCCTTCTCGGCCGCAGCGGGCCGATCCCTTCCCCCTCGCCGACGGCTCGGGCCCGGCGGCGCGGTGTGACGGCCGGGAGCGGTTCGATGAGCTCGGTCATCTCACAGCCGAAGATGTCGAGGAGCGCCATCAAGATCTTGAGCGATAGCCGTTCCGGCCGGTCGACGACGAGTCGGTAGACCTGGCTCGTCGAGAGCGTGATGCCCCGCTCGTCGAGCGGAGCGAGCAGGTCGGTGGTGGCGAACATCCCCCGGGCGGCCATCATCTGACGGAGGTTCCAGCGGTAGTCGAGCTTGGCCGGCGTCGTCATCGCGTCCCTTCCTCGTTGGCGAAGGCCGGGGCGAGCGCCCGGGACAGGGCGGCGTTCATGTACTCGCCGCTCACATGGGTGTAGATCGCGGTCGAGGCGTCGGACTCGTGGCCGACCTGGACCTGGAGGAAGCGGCGATCGACCCCCTGCTCGGTGAGGTGGCTGACGTAGGAGTGGCGCAGGCTGTGGGGGGTGAGGGCGGCGGGGAGCCGAAGCGCGGCGCGGTAGGCGGTGAAGCGGTCGTTGATCTCGGCCGGTTGCAGCCGTCCGCCCCGCTCGGTGAGGAACAGCGCCGGGTGCTCGCCCGGAGAAAAGCGCGAGCGGATGTTCTCGACGTAGTCGGCGACCGCCTCGACGGCCCAGCCCATCACCGACAAGACGTTGCGCCTCCGCGGCGGGCCGCCGCGCTTCGCCTTGCCGTAGCGGACGTGGAGCGTGCCGAAGGCGCCGAAGGCCGGCACGTTCGGATTGTGGCCGAAGTCGCCGACGTCGAGGCGGGCCGCCTCGGTGCGCCTCAGCCCCCAGCCGCAGAGGACCTTGAAGAGGGTCGCGTCCCGATAGGCGGCGAGCACGCCCTTGCGGCCAGCTGCGATCGCCCGCTCCACCTGCGCGTCGGCGTAGTCGAAGAAGCGCTGCAGCTCGCCCCGCGTGAAGGCCCGTGCCTCGGGGTTGCCCTCGTAGTCCGAGAGGTGGGCGATCGTGTTCCACTCGTGGCAGATGGCGACCGGGTAGACCCCCTCGCCGAAGGACTCCTCGCAGCTTCGCGCCCAGCCGTAGCGGGGGTCGGTGAGGTAGTCGCCAAAGAGCCGGAGATCGACCTGGTAGCCGCGGATCGTCGAGGGCGCGAGGTGCTTCTCGGCGACGAGGGAGAGCGTCCACTCCTCGACGTGGCCCGGCCCCCAGCGCCAGGGGTACTCGTTCGTCTCGGAAGCAAAGCGGCGCACCAGGCGCTCACGCGCCTCGATCGTCTCGGCCCGCAGTCCGCGGGCGACCTGCTGTGCCCGCCAGCCGCGCAGCATCGCCTCGAACATCGACTCCTCGGGACGAAGCTGGGCCACCCCCGAGAGGAGCTCGAGATGTGCAGAACCTGCGAGTTCACCGCGCGCCACAGCGCCTCCGTCTCTCCCGTCTTGGGCTGGGATCGTGCATCAGACGGGTTCGCGCCGCAAGTGCGCAGGCCAGTGGCTGTGGACGAGACGACCGCTCTCGCTATTCCGGCAACGCGCTGATCAGGCGACCTGGGCCTTCGCGCCCGTCTGCTGCAATTCCCGAGAGTTCACGTACCGCATCGTCGTGCCGACGTGCCAGTGGCCGAGCATCTGCTGGATGGCAACGAGGTCGACGCCTCGCTCGTAGTTGTGGGTGGCGCAGGCGTGTCGCAGCGAGTGAGGCGAGAACCGCTCCTCAGCCGGCCGGCCCTCGACTTCGAGCAGGTGCCGGAGCCGGTTCCGGATCGTGCCCCGGTGGATCGGACCGCCGCCCTCGTCGCAGAAGAGTGGCGGCGTGTCGCCCATTCGCGGCCGCACGTCGTCGAGGTACCAGCGAAGGACGAGGTCGACCTGGTCGAGCATCGGCACCCAGCGAGGCCGGGGTCCGGAGCCCTTGGCGCCCTTCCCGAAGCGGACGTGGATCTTCCCGAACGGACCACGGTCGAAGTGGAGATCGGCCCGGACGAGGCAGGCTGCCTCGTCGGCGCGAAGCCCGCAGTGGTAGAGCGTCCGGAACAGGGCGTAGTCGCGGCCGGAGGGGGCGAACTTCCGCGCCGTCGCCACCCGGTCGCGGAGGAAGGCGAAGAACTCCTCCAGCCGTTCGGGCCTGGGCGGCGGGCGCGTGGCGGGCGAGTCGTCGCCGACGTGACGGGCGGCGTTGAACTGGTCGAGCGGGTCCTCGATCACGACGCCAAAGCTCGCCTCGATCTCGAATGACTTCCGGGCGACGAGGAAGCGGTGGAAGTCCTTGAACGCCTGCACGTACTTTCGGCGTGTCGATGCACCGATGTTCCGGGACGCCAGATCGCCCACGACCCGGTCGATGTCCTCAGGCGTCGCCTCCCAAGCCGGGACGCCGAGCAGCCCGAGGAAGCGATCGAGAACCCCGATGGAGTTCTCGATCGTGACGGCGCTGAAGCCCCTGGCGGTCCACGACGCGACGAACGCCTCGACGCAGATCGCCTGGAACGACGCGGCGTCGAGCTCGCTTGCCGCGACGGAGCCGTCGCCCGGGAGGAGACGAAGATTGGCGGGAGTCAACCGAGCACACCTTTCTGCTGCCTCACCAGCGTAGGCAGCACCTAACGATCCCACCTCTTGCCTTGAAGATCACGGATCTCCCAGGGGGTGGAGAAAGGGCTGCTAACAGCTGGTTTCTACGGAAACGAACGTGTGCCAGTTCCAGATGACTGGTACTCGCTGTTCCCGAACCCTGTGGTGTCCGAGTCGATCCTCGACCGCCTGGTGAATTCCGCGCACCACGTCCACATGGACGGAAAGTCCTATCGGCCGACGAAGCGGCCGGGCGCTAAGGGGCGGGTGACGTCATGACCTCCGCCGAGCGGACGTGTGCGGCACCGGGATGCGACAACCGCTTCGCCATCAGTCCCGGCCGAGTGGGACGGCCCCGGATCTACTGTGGGCCCCAATGCCGTCCGTCTCGTAGCG
>JAJYYT010000355.1 GCA_021800645.1 Actinomycetes bacterium | reverse complement strand
CGCCGACCGGCAGCCTCCGCCGCACGAGCCGCGTGATCGGCCCGAGCCGGGCCCACAGTGCCCGCTCCTCCCCCGGATCGAGCGCACGCGCCGCCCAGCCGGGCCGTGCGCGCCGAACGTCCTCGTGATGGACGAACATCTCCACGACGTTCATCTGCTCGTCGACCATGCGCAGCAGCGCCGGTGGCCCGGACCGCACGTCTTCGACCAGCGACGGCCACGGACGCTCGCGCAGTCGGCGCTGAACCCGGTCCGTGTAGCCCCGCGCCGGGGAGACGAGGATGCCCAACGCGGCATCCGGGCGCCGTTCCCGCAGCACCAGGTGCGCTGCGAGGTCTCGAACCGTCCAGCCCTCGCAGAGAGTCGGCGCGTCCGGGCCGACCTCGAGCATGAGCGCTGCGAGCGCGACGCGCTCCGATCGGGCGTACGCGGTCAAGGCGGGACGATCAGCGATAGCGGGTGGCCATGACGAAGCCGACGAAGATCACGACGAGACCCACCACCAGGTACCACGCGGAGACCGAGTAGGGGAGCACCGTCAGGTAGTTCAACAGGATGATCAAGACGCCGAGAACGAGCAGCGCGAGCACGGCCGCGCCGAACCAGCGCGGGCTGCTCCGGACGTTCTTCGGGACCGGAGGCGTGTACTTCCCGCTCGACTCCGGCGCGGTGTAACGCCCGATGCGCCCTCTGGTCGCCACGCTCGTCCGTCCCGAAGACGAGCCCTTCCGCTGCGCCTTGCCCGGACCGCTCTGCCCTTTCGGTGCCACGGTCAGAGGCTAGACGCGCGCGGTCTGCCCGCGGGGACGCCAGCCCTACGATCGGGGGATGGCGGTGCGTCTCCTTGTCGTCGACAACTACGACTCCTTCGTCTACAACCTCGTCCAGGAGCTGGGCGAGCTCGGTGCGGAGCTGCACGTGCGCCGCCACGACGCCGTCGACGTCGCGGGGATCCGGGCGCAGTCGCCCGACGCGGTCGTGCTGTCACCCGGCCCGGGCCGCCCGGAGGACGCCGGGGTGAGCCTGGACGTCGTGCGCGAGCTCGCGGGAGAGGTCCCGATCTTCGGCGTCTGCCTCGGCCACCAGGCGATCGGGCAAGCCTTCGGCGCCGAGATCGTGCGCGCTCCCGCGCCGATGCACGGCAAGACGTCGGAGGTCCACCACTGCGGGACCGGCATCTTCGAGGGTCTTCCGAACCCGTTCGTCGCGACCCGCTACCACTCGCTCGTCGTCGCGCCCGAGAGCGTCCCCAGCGCGCTCGAGGTCACCGCCACCACCACCGACGGCGTGATCATGGGCCTGCGGCACCGCTCGCTGCCCGTAGAAGGGGTCCAGTTCCACCCCGAGTCGATCCTCACCGGCGTCGGCACGGCGTTGCTCGCGAGCTTCCTCGCGCAGGCGGCGGGCGCGCGTACCTCTGCGAGCAGGTAGCGGCCGGGGCTCAGCTGCGCGCGTGGTTCTGCGACGCTCCCGGTCCCCGAGCGCCAGCTGTGCGGCCCGGCTTCGTCGCCGTCGACGCCGGTGTTGTCGGGGCCGGGGTGGGTGTCGTGGTGGTCGGCGCTGTGGTTGTTGTCCGAGCCGGGGTGGGTGTCGTGGTGGTCGGCGCCGTGGTTGTTGTCCGAGCCGGGGTGGGTGTCGTGGTGGTCGGCGCCGTGGTTGTTGTCCGAGCCGGGGTGGGTGTCGTCGTCGGGGATGTCGTGACGGCGCTCTTGCAGACGGCGATCCCGACTGTCGAGCCGGTCTTCACTGTGGTTCCCCCAGGGGGTGTCTCAGAGGTGATCGTGCCGGTTGTCGTCGGGGAGCAGGCCGCGAATGTCGAGGGAACGGCCTTCAGCCCGCTGTCGGACAGCGTGGTGATCGCCTGTGTCTCGGTATCACCGACGACGTTCGGCACGACCACGGTGCACGGGCCGGTCGACACGGTGAGGTCGATCTTGGCAGCCGGGGCGACGTGTGTCCCGGCCTTCGGTGTCTGCGCCATCACGATGCCTGTGCCGTACTGGCTCGAGCACGCGTCGGACACCGCCCCCGCCGACAGCCCTGTCGCACCCAGGGTGCTGCCCGCCGCAGCAGTGGTCTCGCCGACCACGTTCGGCACGACGACCGCGTTGCGTGTGGCGACCGTGAGGGTCACGGCCGAACCGTTCTTCACCGGGCGCCCCGGCGGCGGTGTCTGGCCGAGGACCGTCCCCGTGCGTTGTGTGCTCGCACGGAGGTGCTCGGTCACGACGAGGCCGAGCCCTGTGAGCCTTGCTGAGGCCTGCGTGTACTGCTCGCCGGTCACTGTCGGCATCGTGACCTTCGGCACGCCGCCCTTGCTCACGACGAGCACGACGCGCTCGCCTTTGCGAGCCTTCCCGCCGGGCGCAGGGTCCGTCGAGATGACGTCGTTCCTGGGCACCGTTGTCGAAGAGCGGTCGGTCACGCGCGACACCACGAGACCGAGCGACCGGAGGGTCCTCGTCGCGGCAGCGACGGGCTGTCCGCGCACTGTCGGCACCTCGAACTTCGATGTCCCGACGTCACCGAGGCTCTGCAGGACGAAGTACACGACCACGCCGAGCACGGCGGTCAGCACGAGCAGGGCCAGCACCCAGCGCCGCACGTGGGACCGGGGCTCGGGCTCCGGCTCGGAGGCGCGCACCGGCGGTCTGCCCGCGACAGGGACCGCCTGCGTCGGCGGGAGAGCGCCGAGCCTGCCCGTTCGGGCCACGTCGTCGGCGTCCGCGGCCGCGAGCATCGCCGTCGTCGCCGGGTCGGTGGCGGACACCGGTCGGCCTTCCGCGAACCGCTGGAGATCCGCACGAAGGTCCGCCGCCGACTGGTAGCGGAGACTGGCGGACTTCGCCATCGCCTTGGCGATGATCGCCTCGAGCGGTGGCGGGACCGCGGGGCTCAGGTCTCGCAGCGGCGGCGGCTGCTCGCGCACGTGCTTGGACGCCACAGCCACGGGCGAGTCGCCCGAGAACGGCGGTCGGCCCGCGATCATCTCGTAGAGGACCACACCGAGGGAGTAGATGTCGCTCCGGGCGTCGACCCCCATGCCCTGGGCCTGCTCGGGCGAGAAGTACGTCGCGGTGCCCATGACCGCGCCGGTCTGGGTGAGGCTCTCCTCGGTGTTGACGGCGCGGGCGATGCCGAAGTCCGTCACCTTCACCTCTCCGTCCTGCGTGAGGAGCACGTTCCCCGGCTTCACGTCGCGGTGCACGACACCGTGGCGGTGCGCGTAGGCGAGCGCGTCGGCGACCCGGGCGCCGATCT
>JAJYYT010000354.1:432-3262 GCA_021800645.1 Actinomycetes bacterium | reverse complement strand
GTTGGCCGCCGTGCGCAACGTCGGCGAAGGGCTCGTCGGCCAGATCGTCGCCGAGCGCGACACCAACGGGCCCTTCGTCGACTTCTACGACTTCTGCCAGCGAGTCGACCCCCAGGTCCTCAACAAGCGGACCGTCGAGTCGCTCGTCAAAGCCGGCGCTTTCGACTCGCTCGGCCACCCCCGTAAGGGCCTCTGCCTGGTCTTCGAGGAGATCGTCGATCGGACCCTCGAGCGCCGCCGGGAGCACGACGCCGGGGTGGTCTCCCTCTTCGCCTCGCTCGAGGTCTCCGAGCCCGGCCAGACGGCAGGCTTCGAGGACACGCGGGTGCCCATCCCCGACGTCGAGTTCGACAAGTCCCAGCGACTGGCGTTCGAGAAGGAGATGCTCGGCCTCTACGTGAGCGACCACCCGCTCCTCGGCCTCGAGGCTGCCCTCGGCCGGCTCACCGACTGCAGCCTGGCCGAGGTGCGCGACAGCGGCGACCAGCTCGGCACCGCCCAGGGGGGCGACGGTCAGGTCCTCGCCGTCGGCGGCGTGGTCACCGAGCTCAGCCGGCGCTACACGAAGAAGGGCGACTTGATGGCCACCTTCGTCCTCGAAGACCTCCAGGCCTCCGTCGAGGTCTTCGTGTTCCCGAAGACCATGGCCGAGTACGGAGCCTTGCTCGAGGACGACGCCATCGTCGTGGTCAAAGGCAGGATCGACCTGCGAGACGAACGCACCAAGCTCGTCTGCATGGAGGTCCAGCGTCCCGAGCTCTCGCCCGATGGCGTCTCCGAGCTGCGGATCTCGCTACCGGTGCGGACCCTCACCGACTCCACGGTGACCCGGCTGCGCGACCTGCTCGTCGACCACCCCGGAGACTCGCCAGTGCTCGTCCACGTCGGGAGCAAGCTGCTCCGGCTGCCCCCCGAGTACAACGTCGACTTCCACCGTGGCCTGGTCGGCGAGCTGCGCGTCCTACTCGGACCTGACGCTGTTTCCGCCTAGTCGCCAGGGGCGGAGGCGACAGCCGCCTCCGGATCCCGTAAAATTGGGTGCCGGCTTCGTTCCGTGAGCGTCCGACCACCGTCTCGGACGGTGCGAGGGGGGTAGCGCGCGCGGGTCGACGGCTCAGACTGCAGCGCAATCGAGGAGTACGGAACGGCTTATGTCCATTCAGGTGGAGACCAAGGACTGCACGTCGATCAGTGACGCCGAGCTGGCCGAGATGGCCGACCTGTGCGCCGACCGAGAGCCTCGCTTCGACATCGGCTTCCTGTCGAAGCAACGCGAGGAGTGGGTGCTCGTGACTCGCGCCCACGAGGGGACCAAGCTGCGCGGCTACTCCTTCTGCACCCTCGAGCGGATCGGCGGTACACCGTCGCTCCTCATCGGCCTGGGCACCGTCGACCGCACGGCCCGTGCCGAGACAGTGCTGCGCGCCCTGATGGGGGACAAGCTCCGCCGTGCTCTCTTGGCCTTCCCGGACGAGGACGTCCTCGTCGGAACGCAGTTGCTGTCCCCCGAAGGGTTCCGGGCCTTCGCCGGTCTCGCCGACGTCGTGCCGGGTCCGGACCACAAGGCCACCGGCGAGGAACGGGCGTGGGGCAGGCGCCTGGCCAAGCGGTTCGGCGCCGATGGCCGCATCGACGACCGGACCTTCGTCGTCGCCGGAGACGGGTGCGACTGCGGCGGGTTCGACATCGCCGGCCCCAAGGTGACGCCGCCCGAAGGGGCCGAGGGGTTCTTCGCTGCCCTCGACGTCGCCGCCGGTGATCGCCTGATCGCCTTCGGCTGGGCCATGGCCGAGGACCTCGCGGCCGGGCGCCTCGGTCGCTGAGCCTCGGTCGCTGAGCCTCGGTCGCTGAAGCCGACGACGTCCGGCCCGGTCACCGTGGTGCCACCACCGACCGGGACCCGGCACAGAGCGTCTCGCCGGTCCCGAGTCAGTAGCATGGCCCCGTGAAGGTCTCGACGCGGGGTGACTATGCCAGCCGTGCGCTGCTGTCGTTGGCCCTGCACGCGGACGAGGACGGTCCGACGGCCGTCCGCGACATCGCCGAGCGGACCGGCCTCCCTCAGCCCTACCTCGAACAGATCCTCCTTGCCCTGAAGGGAGCCGGCCTGGTGCGGTCCAAGCGGGGCGTCGGCGGTGGCTACGTCCTCGCTCGACCCCCCGAGGACATCACCCTGTCCCAGATCGTGAGCGCCGTCGACGGGCCGATCGTGGCCGGCGACTTCGGCCCACCTCACGAGAACGGCGCCTGCGACCACGAGGGGCAGTGCATCCTGCTGGCCGTGTGGGCCGACGTCGGCGAGCACATGCGCCGCCACCTCGACTCGTTCACCCTGGCCGACATGGTCGCTCGAGCCCAGGGACGCGTCGCCGACCCGGCCGGCACCGGTCGCGCTGGGGCGCGCTGAACTGGTCCCGGTCGAACGGCGAGCCCGGTGCGGACCGTCGCGCTCGTCGCCGGTATCGGGATCCTCGTGGCCAACGCGGCGGGTGTCGTTCGGGTCCTCATCGTGCCCCGTCCCGCCGGCAGCGCTGCCACCGTGTCGATGCGCGTCGTGCGCGCCGCCTTCGGTCAGCTCGCTCGGCTCCCCAGGCGCTATGAGGCAAAGGACCGCCTATTGGCGCTCAGTGAGCCGGTGGCGCTGGTCGCCCTGCTCGCAACCTGGCTGGTCATCGCCACGGGCGCGGAATTCGTGGGTGGTGAGCCTCGACGCCGCCGCCCTCGCTCTCGCCGTCGATCCCGACGGCGCACCCATCGAGGCCCGCATGTGCCTGCGGATGGGCTTCACGTGCCTGCGCGACCTGGCCCGAGTCCTCGCCATCCCCTTCGA
>JAJYYT010000354.1:0-422 GCA_021800645.1 Actinomycetes bacterium | reverse complement strand
CTATTGGCGCTCAGTGAGCCGGTGGCGCTGGTCGCCCTGCTCGCAACCTGGCTGGTCATCGCCACGGGTGGCTTCACCGTGCTCGACTGGGGGCTCGGCAGGACGACCGGCACCAGCGCCTTCGTCGAGGCCGGCTCGGCCGTCTTCACGCTCGGGGCCGCCACGAAGGGCGGTGCGCACCAGGTGGCCGACTTCGCCGCCGCTGCGTCGGGGATGGCGCTCGTGGCGCTCCAGATCGCCTATCTGCCATCCATCTACGGCGCCTACAACCGGCGGGAAACGCTCGTCACCCTCCTCGAGAGCCGGGCCGGCACGCCGGCCTGGGGGCCAGAGCTCCTCGTCCGCCACCAGCTCGTCGCCTCAGTCGCCAACCTCCCCAGCCTCTTTTCCGAGTGGGAGCGGTGGGCGGCCGACGTGGCCGA
>JAJYYT010000353.1:857-3263 GCA_021800645.1 Actinomycetes bacterium | reverse complement strand
AGCACGTGCACCGGCTCACCGGGGCTCAACTCGGCGATGACGGCGGCGAAGTCGTCCGCGAAACGCTCCATGCGGTAGGCGGAGACCGCCCTGGGCGCCGACGACATGCCGGCCCCGCGATTGTCGTAGCGGATGACGCGGAATCGCCCGGCCAGGAGCGGCACCACACCGTCCCAGAGCACGTGCGAGTCGGGGAAGCCGTGCACGAGCACGACGGCGGGCCCCTCACGCTCACCTTCCTCGTAGACCGCTATGCGCGCGCCGTCCGCACTCTCGACGAACTGCTGGGGCGCGTGTGGTAACACCGGCATCGGACCTCCGCATCTCACTGGGTCGCCACACCGTAGCAAGCGAGTCCGTCAGGACCGGGCGGGCGAGCGCTGCCCGCCCCGACCGAGTGCCGACTGACGCGCGGTGACAGAGTAGTTTTGAGTAGCCGCCACGACGCCGCCCCGGCTGCACCGCGGTGTGGCAGCAGAACGTGCGACGTGCCCCGACACCCGATCGAGGAGTCAGAAGAGATGGCCTTCTCCGTCCAGATGCCGGCCGAGAGACCGTAGGGAGTGTTGTTGGCTTTCGCGACCGCTTCCGCCGGTGTGCGGAACGAGAGCACCGTGAGCACCGGCCCGAAGATCTCCTCCCGGGCGATGCGGTGGGACTGGCTGACGTTCGTGAACACCGTCGGCGGGAACCAGTAGCCGCGCTCTGGCAGCGTCACCGGAGGTGACCACCGGACGGCCCCCTCCTCGTCCCCGGAGTCCGCGAGGTGTCGGATCTTGTCCAGCTGGACCCTCGAGTTGATTGCGCCGATGTCGGTGTTCTTGTCGAGCGGGTCTCCGAGGCGCAGTGTGGCGAGCCGCCTCCGCAGCCGCTCTACCAGAGGGTCGACGATCGACTCCTGCGCGAGGAGACGGGAACCTGCGCAGCAGACGTGGCCCTGGTTGAAGAAGATGCCGTCGACGATCCCCTCGACCGCCTGATCTATCGGCGCGTCCTCGAACACGATGTTGGCGGCCTTGCCGCCGAGCTCCAGGCTCAACCGCTTCCCGCTTCCCGACACGGCGCGCTGGATCTCCTTGCCCACATCGGTGGAACCTGTGAACGCAACCTTGTCGACGCCCGGGTGGGACACGAGCGCGGCCCCGGTGTCTCCCGCGCCCGTGAGGATGTTCACGACTCCGGGCGGCAGGTCGGCCTGCTGGCAGACCTCTGCGAGGAGCAGGGCGGTGAGCGGAGTCGTCTCGGCAGGCTTGAGCACGCATGTGTTCCCCGCCGCGAGGGCGGGGGCGAGCTTCCAGGCGGCCATGAGGAGCGGGAAGTTCCACGGGATCACCTGGGCGGCCACGCCGAGCGGGCGTGGGGAAGGACCGAAGCCTGCGTGCTCCAGCTTGTCGGCCCAGCCGGCGTGGTAGAAGAAGTGCGCCGCGGCGAGGGGCACGTCGACGTCGCGTGACTCTCGTATCGGCTTGCCGTTGTCGAGCGACTCGAGCACGGCCAGCTCCCGAGACCGCTCCTGCAACAGGCGCGCTATGCGGAAGAGGAACTTCGCCCGTTCGCCGCCGCGCATCCTGCCCCACGGACCCTCGTAGGCGGCGCGTGCGGCGGCCACCGCTCGCGCGACGTCATCGGGGCCTGCCGCCGACACTTCGGCGAGCGTCTCCTCCGTCGCCGGGTTCACCGTGCGAAGCGAGCCGCCCGAGAGAGGCGGCACGAATTCGCCGCCGATGAAGAGCCCGTACGAGCCCTCGATGCGGACCACGTCTCTCGACTCCGGAGCCGGCGCGTACTCGAGGGTCACGATCAGTCCACCGTGAAGTAGTCGGGGCCCTGGTACGCGCCGGAAAGTTGTTTTGCCCGCTGCATCAGCAGATCGTTGAGCAGGCTCGAGGCGCCGATGCGGAACGCGGATGGGTGGAGCCACTCTTCACCAGCGGTCTCGTAGGCGAGCACCAGGTACCTGATGGCGTCCTTTGCGGTGCGGATTCCGCCTGCGACCTTCACCCCCACCCGCCGGCCTGTCGCGTCGGCGAAATCCCGCACGGCCGACAGCATGACGAGGGCGACGGGCGCAGTCGAAGCCGGACTCACCTTCCCGGTCGACGTCTTGATGAAGTCGGCTCCACCGAGCATGGCGAGCCAGGCGGCCCTCGCGACGTTGTCGAGAGTCGCCAGCTCTCCCGTCTCGAGGATGACCTTCAGGACAGCCTCGCCGCAGGCCTCCCGCACGGCGCGGACCTCTTCGTACACCTGGCCGTAGCAGCCGGAGAGGAAGGCGCCCCGGTCGATGACCATGTCGATCTCGTCCGCGCCTGCATCGAGCGCCTGGCGGACGTCGGCGAGCTTCACGCTGAGCGTCGCCCGGCCCGACGGGAACGCCGTCGCCACGGCGGCGACTGCGACCCCCTT
>JAJYYT010000353.1:0-847 GCA_021800645.1 Actinomycetes bacterium | reverse complement strand
GCCACATGAGGGACGTCCCCGTCGGCTGGATCCGGCCGCAGCGCCTTGGCGCAGAGCGCCGCGACCTTGCCGGGCGTGTCGGCTCCTTCGAGCGTCGTGAGGTCGATCATCGCGATGGCGAGCTCGAGCGCGAAGAGCTTTGAATCCTTCTTCACCGATCTCGTGGCGAGAAAGGCCGCTCTCGCCTCGGCGCCGGCCTGGTCGACGCCCGGAAGGCCGTGCAGCAGCTGGCGCAAGGCCGTGTCGGAGGTGGCGAGATCGCCGAAGAAGGCCCGCGCGGCGCGGGCCGTCCCGAGTGGCTGCGGCGGCATGTCAGAGCCTGCGCCCTCACGGGCTCGCTCCGGGGCGGCTGCTCTCACCGGTGCCGTCCGAGCGCCTGTGCCCATCAAGACGACCGTACCTCGCCCGCCATCAGGGGATGCCCGCCTCGGCACGCGCCACGGCGTAGGCCGGCTTGATCACCCGGTTGATCAGCCCGAGCCGTTCGTCGAAGTGGGCGAACGCGCTCTTCATGGCGTTGAGCGTCAGCCACTCGAGGTCGCGCAGGCCGTAGCCGAACGTCCTCGCGACGTCGAAGAGCTCCGAAGAGAGCGTCACACCGCTCATGAGTCGGTTGTCGGTGTTTATGGAGACGCGGAAGAAGAGCGAGCGAAGCACGCCGATCGGATGCTCGGAGAGGGAGTGCGCGGCCCCGGTATTGACGTTCGACGTCGGGCACATCTCGAGCGGCACCCGGCGGTCGCGCACGTAGCTCGCGAGACGCCCGAGAGCGACCTCGCCGTCCGGACCTCGGGTGATGTCGTCGACGATCCTCACGCCGTGGCCGAGCCTGTCGGCACCGCAGACC
>JAJYYT010000352.1 GCA_021800645.1 Actinomycetes bacterium | reverse complement strand
CGCTGCTCGATGCGCTCGAGGTCCTCGTCGCGGAACCGGGCGCCGCCGGGCAGCTCGAAGTCGTAGTAGAAGCCGTCCTCGATGGCCGGCCCGATGGCGTACTTGGCGCCCGGCCACAGCCGGAGGACGGCCTGGGCGAGGACGTGGGCGGTCGAGTGCCGCAGCACGTCGCGACCGAGGTCCGAGCCGGCGGTCACGATGGACACCGTCGCACCCCCGGGCAACGGCCGAGCGAGGTCGGTGAGCTTGCCGTCGACGGTGACGGCCACGGCGTCGCGAGCCAGACGTCGGCCGATCGACGCCGCCAGGTCCGCACCGGTCGCTCCCTCGGGGAGGGACCGGTGCGACCCGTCGGGTAGGACTACCTCGATCTCGACGTCACTGCTCACAGCTCGACCCCCAGCAATCGCGCTCCCTCACCGACTGGCAGCCCGGCCGACGCCGCCTCGTCGAGGGCGCCCAGCGCCCCCGGGGTGTCGAGGTCCGAGTCGACGTGCTGCCGGACGCGGTCGACGACACCCGCCGCCGCCTCCGAGCCCGGCCGGTCAGGCGCGCCGCGCCATCGCTCGAGGCGAGCCGCCGCTCGGACCAGGTCCTCGTTCGACCACTCCCAGTCGTGCCGATAGTGGTGGCCCAGTAAGGCGAGCCGGACGACCGGCGGCTCCCACGACTTCAACAGGTCGCTGACGAACACGAGGTTCCCCAGCGACTTGGACATCTTCGCTCCACCGAGACCGACCAAGCCCACGTGTAGCCAGTAGCGGACGAAGCGGACGCCAGTCACCGCCTCGGACTGCGCCGTCTCGCACTCGTGATGCGGGAAGATCAGGTCGCGTCCACCCCCGTGGATGTCGACCGTCTGTCCGAGCTCCCGCATGGCCAACGCCGAGCACTCGATGTGCCACCCGGGACGTCCGGGCCCCCATCGCGACTCCCAGGCCGGCTCGTCAGGGAGGGATGGCTGCCACAGCACGAAGTCGAGCGGGTGACGCTTGTTGGGGTCGCCTGGGCTCCCCCCGTGCTCGGCGGCGAGCACCAGCATCGTCGCCTCATCGGCGTGGCTCACCGACCCGAAGCGTTCGAAGGTGGTCACGTCGAAGTAGACGGCACCCCCGGACTGGTACGCGTGCCCCGACTCCAATGCCTCTCCGACGAGCGTCAGGATGTCGGGAATGGCCGAGGTGGCTCGCGGCTCTGACCAGGCGGGGACGAGCCCGAGGGCCGTCATGTCGGCGTCGAACCGGGCGATCTCCTCGGCAGCCAGGTCGAGGTAGTGGACGCCGAGCTCACGAGCCTTGCGCAGGATGTCGTCGTCGACGTCGGTGACGTTGCGGACGCAACGGGTCTCGTGGCCGAGGTCACGCATCCGTCGCTGGAGGACGTCGAAGGTCAGGTAGACCTCGGCGTGGCCAAGATGGGCGGCGTCGTAGGGGGTGATGCCACAGGAGTAGAGGGACACCACCGGCCCGAGCTCGAGCGGCACGACGGCCCGCTGGGACGAGTCATAGAGCCGGATCACCGCTTGCACTCCTGCTCCGAGGATTGGACGGCGGCCACCGGCCGCTGCCCGCGGCGCGCCCTCGAGCCCCCCACCTCCACGTCACTCACGGTGCAGCCCCGTGAGCCGAAGCGACGCGTGGGCCTTGTTCCGAATGTTGACCGAGACGAGGACGGCGGTGAACGCCTCGACGGCGGACGCCTGGGCCAAGCTGCCGGCCACCACCGCCTGGAGCCCCTCGATGCTGTCGACGAGCTCGGCGGTGACCGTCGCCGCCCCGGCGTCGTCGGCGCAGACCAGCACGTCGGCGTCCAGGTCCCTCGTCAGGTCTTCGAGATCTGCGGCAGGGAGGTGGTGGAAGGTGGCGGCCACCGCCGAGTGCGGCAGCGCGGCTTGGACGGTCGCCGCCATCGAGCCGCGGGGCGGGACGAGTGGCAGGAGCTCTCGGCCCGCCTTGGCCATGGCGTTGACCATCGACACGACGACCTTGTCGGCCAGTGCGTCGACGAGGGGCGCCAAGGTGGCGACGGTTGCCTCCCACGGCGTCGCCACCACGACCAGCTCCGACCGAGCGGCTTGCTCGTTGCTCGCACCAACCACGTCCAGCTCGTGCTCCGGCCAGCGCCCGACGACGCCCTCTGCCACAGCCGCCGCCCGGGCTTCGTCGCGCGAACCCAGGGTGACCGACAGCCCGGCGGCTGCGAGACGCGACGCGACCCCACGGCCGGCTGGACCCGTTCCTCCCACAATGCCTACCTGCACGCTCCTACCATTGCACACGCCGCCCGTCGCCCACGCCACGCAGCCCTTCGGCAATACGACGGCCCACCAGCAAGCGCCACGCCCCTGGCCAGGCCGGCAGGTGCTCCCCGGTGGCCACCTCGCCACCCGGTAACCTTGCCCGCCCATGGGACTGCTCGACGGCAAGAGGCTCCTCGTGACCGGCGTCCTCACTGACGCCTCGTTGGCGTTCGCCGTAGCCGAGCTCGCCCAAAGAGAGGGGGCGGACGTCGTCCTGAGCGGCGCCGGGCGGGGGCTCTCGCTGACCCGGCGCACGGCGCGAAAGCTCCCCCGTCCCACCGACGTCCTCGAGCTGGACGTCACCGACGCCGCCCAGGTGGCCTCGGCCGGCACCCAGCTGGCCGAACGGTGGGACCGCCTCGACGGACTGCTCCACGCCATCGGCTATGCGCCCCCCGAGTGCCTCGGCGGCGACATCTTCCGCGCCGGCTGGCAGGAGGTCAGTCAGGCCGTCGAAGTCTCCGCCTACTCGCTCAAGGCGCTGGTCGAAGCGTTCCGGCCGTTGCTCGCTGCCGCCGCGCGTGGCGGCAGCGGGGCCTCGGTAGTCGGCCTCGACTTCGACGCCACCGTGGCCTGGCCCGCGTACGACTGGATGGGGGTCTCCAAGGCAGCACTCGAGTCACTGGCCCGCTACCTCGCCCGTGACCTGGGGCCCGAGGGAGTCCGCGTCAACCTCGTCGCTGCCGGACCGGTCAAGACCATGGCAGCCAAGTCCATCCCCGGCTTTGCCGCCTTCGAAGACACGTGGGCGTCCCGAGCGCCGCTTGGTTGGGACGTCCTCGACGGCAGCGTGGTGGCTCGAGCCTGCATCGCGCTGCTCTCCGACCTGTTCCCCAAGACGACCGGCGAGATCGTCCACGTCGACGGTGGCGTCCACGCTATGGGTGCCTGAACGCGCTCAGCCTCCGTGATGGGGCGGACGCTCGCGCTCGCGCTCTTCGACCCAGGAGCGATCACACGCCTCGC
>JAJYYT010000351.1:1972-3265 GCA_021800645.1 Actinomycetes bacterium | reverse complement strand
GCTCTTCGGCAAGGAGACGCTGGTCACCGACCAGTCGAGCTGGGTGTTCCTCGCGGCCCCGGTGGTCGCCTTCGGCTGCTATCTGGTCGTGCCGCTGCTCATCCCGGTGCTCACGACCTACGGCCTACCTCTCGGCTACATGGGCGACATCCTCGGAGGAGGGTTCCTGCTCGCGTTCGCAGGGTTCTGCGTCGCGCTCGCCGGCGCGGAGTCCGGCGCCCCGTACGCGCAGCTCGGCAGCAGCAGGTCGATGACCTTCGGCGCCCTCGTCGAGCCGACGATCCTCTTCGTGGTCTTCGCGGTGGGCCTGATCACCGGCACCGACCTTCCCTACGCGCTCGCCGCGACGGTCCGGACGTCCTCGGAGATCCTCCGGCCCGGCCACGTGCTGGCCGCCGTGGCGTTCTTCCTGGTGGTGCTCGCCGACACGGGGCGGATCCCGGTCGAGACGCACACCGGGACGCTCGAGCTCGGCATGATCGATGAGGCGCGCACGCTCGAGCACTCCGGGCCGGCCCTCGCCCTCTTGCAGTGGGGATCGGCGATGAAGCAGCTCATCCTCTACACGATCCTCGTGAACGTCTTCGTCGCGCCCTTCGGCCTCTCCTCGAACGGTGCACCGCTGTCGGTCGTCGGCGCGATCGCCGCCTTGCTCGGCAAGGCCATGGGGCTGGGCCTCGTCTTCGCGGTGATCGACGACCTCTTCTCCAAGCTGCGGCTGTTCAAGATCCCCGAGTTCCTCGCCGCCGCCTTCGGGATCGCGCTGCTCGCGGTCGTCGTCTTCTACGTGGGCCCGGTCTGATGGCGGTCCCGGTCCCCTCCGTCACCGCCGGCGTCGAGGAGCTCGTCGCCGTCGTCGTCCTGCTCAGTGAGCTCGCGATGCTTCGCGGCCCGCTGCTGCGCTCGCAGGTCCGCCTGTACGCCTTCCAGTCGCTCGCGGTGAGCGTGCTCGCGGTCGTGGTCGCCGCCACGAGGCACCTGGCCGACGTGTACGCGCTTGCCGGGCTGTCGTTCGCGTTGAAGGTCGTGGTCGTCCCCGGCGTCATGACGCGTCTGCTTGGCAACGCCAAGGTCGACCTCGCCGGCAGCTCGAGGCTCGGCGTCGCGAGCTCGATCCTCGTGGCGCTCGGCGCGACGGTCTTCGCCTTCTTCGCGATCGGGGCCCTGCACGTGCGCTCCTCGCTCCTGCCCTCGACGACGTTGGGGGTGGCGTTCGCGGTGGCGCTCGTCGCCTTCGTGCTGATCATCCTGCGCTCGGACGTGGTCTCCCAGGCAATGGGCTTCTTCTCGCTG
>JAJYYT010000351.1:0-1962 GCA_021800645.1 Actinomycetes bacterium | reverse complement strand
CTGGAGAACGGGGTGTCGATCGCCAGCATGGCGATCGCCGCGGGGCTGCCGCTCGTCGTCGAGGTGACGTTCCTCTTCGACCTGCTCGTGGCCGTGGTCACCTTCGGGATCCTCATGCGCGTGCACCACGGGCGCTCGCAGACCTTGTCGACCGACGAGCTCGACAGGCTGAGGGGATAGCGCGCAGATGGCCGGGGTCCTCGTCGCGCTCTTGACCATCCCCTTCGTCGTGGCGGCGGCGTCCTGCGTGCTGCCCGTCGGGATCTCCAAGGTGCTCGCACCGGCGTCGGGAGCCGCTGCGCTCGTGCTCTCGCTCTGGCTCGTGCCCGCGGTCGTCGCGCACGGCCACGTCAGCGCCTCCGGCGAGCTGCGGGTGGACGCGCTGTCCGTCGTGTTCCTCCTTGCGACGGCCTTCGTCTACCTCACGACGGCGATCTTCTCCGCCGGCTACCTCTACGTGGTGGCGGGCGCCCGCGGCACCCGCTACGGCCGGCGGTTCTACGCGGGGCTGCACGTCTTCTGCTGGGCGATGCTCGCCGCACCGCTCGTGAGCAACCTCGCACTGCTGTGGGTGGCCGTCGAGGTGACGACCGTGGTCTCCGCGCTGCTCGTCGCGATCGACGACACCGACGCCGCGACCGAGGCGGCGTGGAAGTACATCCTGATCGCCTCCATGGGGCTCGGCATCGCCCTTCTCGCGACGATCGTGCTGTACGACGCAGGGACCTCGGTCTTCGGGGCGAGCTACGCGCCGTCGTACACGAGGATGCTCGCCGGTGCCCACGAGCTCCCGGCGAACGTGATGCGGCTCGCCTTCGTGCTGTCGGTCCTCGGCTTCGGGACGAAGATGGGCCTCGTCCCGATGCACACCTGGCTCCCCGACGCGCACTCCGAGGCGCCGACGCCGGTCTCCGCACTGCTGTCGGGGGCGCTGCTCGCGACCTGCTTCTACGCGATCCTGCGCTACTACCAGATCACCGCTGCGGCGATCGGCTCCGGCTACCCGCGCAACGTGCTGTTGGTGCTCGGTCTCGCCTCGCTGCTCCTCGCCGCCTTGTACCTGCTCCGCCAGCGGGACATGAAGCGCATGCTCGCCTACTCGAGCATCGAGCACATGGGCATCCTCGCCATCGGGACGAGCTTCGGGGTCACGCTCGCGTTCGTCGGCGTGCTCCTGCACGTCCTCGCCCACGCCGCGGCGAAAGGCACGGCGTTCTTCGGCGCCGGCTCGGTGCTGCGGAAGTTCGGCACGAAGGACATGGCGGCGCTTCGAGGCGGGGTGGGCGCGCTGCCCTGGAGCGGGTCCATGCTCGTGGCGGCGGTCCTCGCGCTCTCGGCGATGCCCCCCTTCGGCCTGTTCCGGAGCGAATTCCTGATCGTCTCCGGAGGGCTCTCGGACGCTCGCTACGGGGTTGCGGCAGTCCTCGTCGTGCTCGTCATGATCGCGTTCGCCGGCCTGTCGTGGTCCACGACGAAGACCATGCTCACGGCGGGGGAGGCCGACGCGACGAGCAAAGCGGACGCCTCGAGCGGCTCCTCGCTCGGAGCCGTCACGAAGGGCGAGGTGAGCCCGTGGATCGCGGTGGCCATGGGCCTCGGGATCGCCGGGCTGCTCCTCCTCGGGGTCCACGTCCCGGTGGACCTCGGTAGGCTGCTGAACGACGCGGCGCACGAGCTGAGGTCACCGTGACCTCCGAGGGCCCGACCTGCGCTCCCGGTCGCGTCGCAGGCTCCCGCACCGAGCCGCCGGCGGGGACCGCGGCGTTCCCCGCCACGCTGCGGCGCGTCCGCGACGGGGCACGCTTCTGCGGGCTGTTCGCGCTTCCCGCTGGCCGCGACGGCGTCCGCCTTGTCGCCGTGGTCTCCGACCACGGCGAGCTGCTCGTCGAGCAAGAGGCGGTCGCCGCGGGGGCGGTCGCCGCGGGGGCGGGCGCCGCGGGGACGAACGCGACGGGGACGGGC
>JAJYYT010000350.1 GCA_021800645.1 Actinomycetes bacterium | reverse complement strand
CACGGGGGAGAAGCTGGGGGATCTGGATCTCTTCCACCCGGACCGGATGGCCGACCGGATCCTCGGGATGGGCGACATTCTGAGCCTGATCGAGCAGGCCGAACGGACGATGGACAAGGAGTCGGTCGCGAGATCGGCCGGCAGGCTCATGGAGGGACGATTCACCCTCGACGACTTCCTCGAACAGCTCCAGCAGGTGAAGAGGCTGGGTTCCCTGGGCGGCGTCATGAAGCTCCTCCCGGGGATGACCAAGGAGCTCCGCCAGGCAGCGGACCAGGTCGACGACCGGGAGCTTTCACGCGTCGAAGCCATCATGCGCTCGATGACGCCCGCCGAACGGGCGGACCCGTCGCTTATCGATGGGTCGCGGCGTGTCCGGATCGCGCGGGGGAGCGGCACCGCGACGGCGGACGTGAACCAGCTTCTCAAGCAGCATCGTGAGATGCAGAAGCTCGTGAAGGGCATGGCGAGCGGCGCCGGCATGCCCGGCATGCCCGGGCTCGGGGGGCTTGGCGGAGGGAAGGGGCTCGGAGGCATCGGTGGGTTGCTCGGCGGGCGAAGGCAGCTGGCTGCGCTGAAGGCGATCGGCGAGGAGATGGACGGCGACCCAGGTGGGTTCGCAGGGTTGATGGCGGCCGGGCGGAACGGGGGCCTCCCATCGCTCGACGCCGTCGCCGCCGGCGATCGGCTCCAGGCGGGGAACGGCACGGCGCGGGGCCAGCGCCATGGCAGGGGCAAGAACACCAAGAACAAGAAGAAAGGCGGCCGGGTCACCCCGCCCAAGAGCCGATAGCCCGGCCCCGTGGGCGCGAGCCGCCCCAGACCTGCGAGAATATCGGCGCAACGGCGTAGAGCGGGCCCAAATGGCCCTGACGATGGAGGAAGCAGGCTCGTGGCAGTGAAGCTCCGCCTGGTGCGGATGGGCAAGAAGAAGCAACCGACCTACCGGGTGGTGGCGGCTGACAGCCGCGCCCCTCGCGACGGCCGGTTCCTCGAGGTCGTGGGCACGTACGCGCCGCGCGGCCGCTCGAGCGCCGACGACCAGACGATCGTCACGATCGACCACGACAAGGCGTTGCGCTGGCTCCGCCAGGGTGCGAAGCCGACCGAGCGCGTCGAGCGCCTCCTTCGCGCCTCGGGGACGTTCGATCGCCTCGCAGCGGGGGCGGGAGGGGAGGCGGCGGCCGCGCCGGTCGATCCTGGTGCGGGCGGCGGCAGCCCGCTCGACGCATCGCCCGGCGGCGACCAAGAGATCGTTGCGACGGGAGACGGCGGTGACGCCTCGGAGGCTTCCGCGCCGGACACGGTCTCGGCATGACGAACGCTCAGGAGCCAGGAGGAGGGGTCGGCGGGGCGGATCTGGACGCTGACGCGGCCTACGACGAGCTGGACGACGACGAGCTCGACGACGGCGACCTCGACGACGACGAGCTGGACGACGACGAGCTGGACGACGACGAGCTGGACGACGACGAGCTCGACGACGACGAGCTGGACGACGACGAGCTGGACGACGACGAGCTGGAGGACGACGACCTCGACGACGACTTGGAGTACGACGAGGAGGACGAGCCGGGCCACGCGGTGGCCGACGGAGCCGCCGAGTACGAAGCCGGTGACGTGAACACGATCTCTGCCCCCCCGGCCCGCTCGGGCGCCTCGAGCCCCACGAAGGGGGACATGCCCGTCGCGGTGCTCGAGTACGTCGCACGCGCGATGGCTGACGACCCCGGCGCCGTCGTAGTCCAAACGGAGCTACGGAGGGGCTCGACGGTTCTGCGGCTCCACGTTGCGCCGCACGACATGGGTCGGATCATCGGCCGCCGGGGCCGCACCGCCCAGGCGATCCGCACGCTGGTCGGAGTAGCCGGCGCCCGCGACGGCGTGCGGACCGTCGTTGACATCGCCGACGACTGAGCGCGCACCGGGCTCTGCACCGGCACCGCTGCTGTCGGTCGGACGCGTGCTCCGCCCGCACGGACTCGGTGGCGACGTGGTGGTGGAGCTGTGGACCGACAGGACCGAGCGGCTGGACCACGGCGCCCTTCTCTCCAGCGACGTGGGTGAGCTCCGCGTCGCGTCGTCGCGACCCCACGGACGCCGCCACCTCGTGCAGTTCGAGGGTGTTCGCGACCGGGACCGCGCAGAGGCGCTGCGAGGCCTCGAGCTCCGCGCCGCACCGCTGCAAGTCGAAGGGGCACTGTGGGTGCACGAGCTCGCCGGCGCGAGGGTAGTCACCATGGCCGGCCGCGACATCGGCTCGGTCGTGGCGCTCGAGCCCAACCCTGCGAGCGACCTGCTCGTGCTCGACAGCGGCGTGCTCGTGCCGTTGCGGTTCGTGGTCTCGCTCGAGCCCGGAGCGCGCGTCACCGTGGACCTCCCCGAGGGCCTCGTCGACTGACGCCGTGCGGATCGACGTCTTCACGATCTTTCCGGACCTCATCGAGGGGTACTGCGGGGCGAGCCTCGTCGGTAGGGCGCGCCAGCGAGGCGTGCTCGACCTGCGGGTGCGGGACCTGCGCGCCGGCGCCTCCGACGCGCGCCGCTCCGTCGACGACGCGCCGTTCGGGGGTGGCGCGGGCATGGTGCTCATGCCCGAGCCCCTGTTCGCCGCCGTCGAGCGCGTGGAAGAGCGCGAGGACCTGCCCCGCCCGCTCTTCCTCCTTTCCCCCGGCGGCCGGCGCTTCGATGAGTCGGTCGCTCGCGACCTCGCCGGCGGGGACGGCTTCTCGCTGTTGTGCGGCCGTTACGAGGGAGTGGACCAGCGGGTCGCCGACCACCTGGCCGACTCGGAGCTGTCCGTCGGCGACGTCGTGGTCGCCGGGGGTGAGCTCCCCGCGCTCGTCGTCGTCGAGGCGGTCACCCGCTTGCTCCCTGGAGCTCTGGGCAACGAGGCCTCGACCGAGGACGAGAGCTTCCGTCGGGGGCTCTTGGAGTACCCGCAGTACACGAGGCCCGCCGACTTCCGCGGGTGGGTGGTCCCCGAGGTGCTGCGGTCGGGGGACCACAAGGCCGTCGAGGCCTGGCGGCGGGTGCAGTCCCTGCGCCGGACCCTCGAGCGCCGACCCGACCTGGTGGCCGGCAGGGGGGGCCTGACCGACGAGGAGGTCACGCTGTTGGCCCAGGCAGGCGAGGTGCAGCTTCTCGCCGATCACGGCTACGATGCAGGGCTCGGCAACCTCCCAGCGGATCCGAAGGACGCCCCATGCACCCCACCGAGATCATCGACCGCGACAGCCTGCGCGACGACGTCCCCGAGTTCCGACCCG
>JAJYYT010000349.1 GCA_021800645.1 Actinomycetes bacterium | reverse complement strand
ACCCTCTTCCGACCCGCCGTTGGCCGGATGGACGTCACGCTCGTCGAAACGGCCGGGCGCCTGGCCGCCGGCGCCTGGCCGCCGGCGCCCACGCCGTCTCCGCCGCCCAGCTGACGCAGCTCTCCGGGCTCCTGAGCGCCTTCTTCTCGGCGACCGCACCCGTCGCCACGACCGCCGAGCAGCTTGCCGACGGCCTCGCCCGCCGGACGACGCTCCTGCGCGACGCGATCCGCGAGCTCCTCGGGCCGACCGCCGAGCAAGGCGAGCCGTTGCGCAGGCTGTGGGACTTCTACAGGCGGAGCCTGATGTCGGACATGGAGGCCGACGACTTCGCGGACACGTATGCCCAGACGCTCGTCTACGCGCTCTTCCTCGCCCGCCTGGAGGGCGGGCCTGCGACGGACCTCGACGCCGCCTGGAAGGCGCTCCCGGCCGACGCCCCGATCCTCCGCTCGGCGATCGAGCCGCTCCGCGCTGCCGGCAAGCTCCCGGACGCCCTCTCCGTGTGGCTGGTCGACGCGCTCCATCTGCTCGCGTGCGCATTCCACGGAATTGGCCAGGTCAGTCCACGCTGAAATGGCCACGTCGTTCCACGGGTTTTGGCCACCCCTCGGAGGCCGCGCCAGCGGCCGACGCGAAGCGTCAGCTCATCCCCTGGTCCTCACCTCCTTCTCGTTTCGGTCGGCATAGTCTGGCACGCGCTCAACGGCCATCGGAAGACGTCTCGACGATCGCCGCGGCCGCCGGCTCGGAGCGCCGCAGCGACTCGCCATGCAGCTCGAGCCGGTGTGCCCCGTGGAGGAGGCGATCGAGGATCGCGTCGGCGACGGTCGGCTCGCCGAGATGCTCGTGCCAGAGCGCCACGGGGAGCTGGCTCGTGACGATCGTCGAGCGCAGATCGGAGCGGTCCTCGATGACTTCGAGGAGGTCCGCGGCCTGGGCGTCGGTGAGGGGCTGCATCGCGAAGTCGTCGAGGACGAGGACGTCGATCCGGGCCCAGGCTGCGAGCAGTCGCCGCAGCCTTCCGTCGAGCCGGGCGGTGGCAAGCTCGGTGAGGGCCCGCGGCGTGCGCAGATAGAGCGCGCTGTGGCCGGCCCGGATCGCCCCCACGGCGAGGGCGCAGGCGAGGTACGTCTTGCCGACACCGGTCGGCCCGACGATGAGGACCTGCTGGTGTGCGGCGACCCAGCGCGAGGCGGCGAGATCGAGCAGCACGCCGCGATCGAGCCCGCGCGAGGCTCGGAAGTCGACGTCCTCGATCGACGCGGAGAGACGCAGCTTGGCCGCCCGCAGATAGCGCTCGAGCCGGCGGTTCTCGCGATCGGTCGCCTCGCGGTCGACGAGCATGCCCAGACGGTCCTCGAAGCTCAAGGGTCCGTACGTGCCTGGCTGCTCGCGCTGCTCGGCGAGCGCCCGGGCCATGCCCGAGAGGTTGAGCGCGTAGAGCCGATCGAGGGTCGGGTTCGTGAGCATCGTTCTCCTTCTCTCACTCGTAGTACCTGGGGCCGCGGACGTTGGCGTGCTCGGGACGGGGCCGGCCACGGGTGGGACTCGGGGCCGGCAGAGGCTGAGAGTCGAGGTTGTGCTTCAGGATCGAGTCGACGCTCCGGTACGTCGGGGCGTCGATCACGAGTGCGCGGGCGCACGCCGCCTCCAGGCGCTCGTCGCCGTAGCGCCGAGCGAGCCGCAGGATCCCGAGACAGCTTCGGTAGCCCTGCTCGGGATGGGGTCGGCGCGCCATGAGCTCGGCAATCAGGCGTCCCGTCGCAGGACCGGCCTGCTCGCCCCAGGCGACCAGGCGCCCGGGCGTCCATTCGAGATGGCGGCGATGCGCCTCGGGCATGTGGGCCGCGGTCGTCGTCGCCTTGAAGCGCTCGGCCGATCGGGCATGGCTCGCGACCCGGCGGCCGCGGACGAAGAGCTCGACCGTCGTCGCCGAGAGGCGCGCCTCGCAGACCTCGCCGACGAGCTGATAGGGCACGCTGTAGTAGTGGCGCTCGAGCTCGACGTGGTAGTCGATCGAGACCTTCGCCCGCCGCCAGACGCCGTACTCGTACGGCCGCTCGGGCAACGGCCGAAGGGCGGGCCGATCGAGCGCCTCGAACAGCGTCAGCCGCGATCCATCGAGCTTGCGGAACGGCCGCGCGTTGAGCCAGGCCACCCGGATCGCGATCGCCCGGTTCGCCTCGGCGAGGCTGTAGAACGTCCGGTTCCGGAGCGCCGCAAGGATCCAGCGCTCCGCGACCAGGACGCCCTGCTCGGCTTTCGCCTTGTCTCTTGGCTTGTACGGCCGAGCCGGGATGACGGCACAGCCGTAGTGGGCGGCCAGCTCCTCGTACGTCCGGTTGAGGTCGGCCTCATAGCGGTCGGCCTTCGTGACGGCCGAGCGGAGGTTGTCCGGGACCAGGATCGCCGGGCTGCCGCCCAGGTGCGCGAAGCAGCGGACGTGCGCGCCGACCCAGTGCGGGAGCGCCTGGCTGGGCACGGCTTCGGCATACGTGTAGTTCGACGCGCCGAGGACCGCGACGAAGAGCTCGGCGCGGGTGATCTCGCCGGTCTTCGGATCGACGATCGGGATCGTGTCGCCCGGGAAATCGATGAAGAGCTTCTCGCCGGCGCGGTGCTCCTGGCGGAGGACGACGTCCAGGTGCTGGGCATACGTCCGATACCGCTCGGCGAACCAGGAGTAGCCGAAGCCGTCGGGGCAGCGCTCGCGGTACTCGGTCCACAGGAGCATGAGCGTCACGTGGGGTCGGCGGAGCTCGCGGTGGACGGCCGCCCAGTCGGGCTCCGGACGACGCAGGGTCGCCGGTGGTGGAGCGGACCGCTTCCCGAACAGGCGCTCCTCGAGCTCGCGATCGTCAAGGGCGTCAGGAAGCGGCCAGGAGAGACCGGCCTCCTCCGCCCGGCCGAGATAGTGGCGGACGGTCGTGCGGGGCAGGCCGACGGCGATGCCGACGGCCCGGGCACTCAGGTGCTCGGCCTCATGGAGCCGCAGGACTTCTCGGATCTTGCGCATGGCAGCACGGGGACGGGGCACCGGCTCTTCTCCTCGACGACGGACGCGATCGAGGAGAGGGTGGCCGATGCGACGAGCCTCACGAAGCTGCTGGCGGCGTCCTCACAGGGTGGCCAAAACCCGTGGAACAGGGTGGCCAATTCGCGGCGGAATCGGGTGGCCAAAACCCGGCGGAATCAGGTGGCCAAAACCCGTGGAATCCGCACCCTGATACCGATGAGCAGATGCTCGGGTTCCGCCGGCTGACGTTT
>JAJYYT010000348.1 GCA_021800645.1 Actinomycetes bacterium | reverse complement strand
AGCCCAGCCGGACCAGGGTCTGCAGGTCGGCGACGCGTTCGACGCCCTCGCCCACGACGCCCAGCTGGAAGGCTCTCGCGAGCCGCACGATGGTCTCCACGATCGCCTGGTCGGTCAGGTCCGTGGCGATGCCGTCGACGAACACCCGGTCGACCTTCAACAGGTCTACGGGAAGGTTCTTCAGCTGGATCATCGAGCTGAAGCCCGTTCCGAAGTCGTCGATCGCCAGTTGCACCCCCATCGCCTTGATCTCGTGCAGGACCCGCACCGCCTGCTCGACGTCTCCGATCACGGCTTGCTCGGTGATCTCGAGGCACAGGTGGTTCGGTGCGATCCCCGAATGGCGGAGGGCGTCGGTGACAGATCGCACGAGACCGTTCACCGCGAGCTGCGCGGGTGACATGTTGACCCGCATCACGAGCTCGAGCTCGGGGTACACCCGGTGCCACGTGGCCATCTGGGCGCACGCCTCCTCGAGCACCCATCGGTCGATGTCGGTGATGAGGTAGGTCTCCTCCGCCACGGGGATGAACTTGCTCGCCTCGACCAGCTCGTTCCCACGCTGCCAGCGCACCAGCGCCTCGAAGGCGAGGAGCTTGCCGGTCCGGAGGTCGAACTCCGGCTGGTACACGAGCCGCAGCGCCCGGTCGGTGAGCGCCTGGCGCAGCTGCAGCTCGGTGCTCGACCGCTGGGCGACGCTCGCCTCGAGCTGGTGGTCGAACACCACCGTGCGGTTCCGGCCCTGCGACTTCGCCGCGTAGAGGGCGATGTCCGCCTGCCCGAGGAGCTCCTCGCCGCTCACCGTGTCGTCCACCGACAGCGCGATCCCGACGCTCCCGGTGTGGGCGACGCGCTGGCCGCCGACGTCGATGGGCAAGGCGATCACGTCCAGGAGCCGGTTCGCGGCGGCGACGGCGCCGAGCCCGCCTCCCGTGTCGTCGAGGACGATGACGAACTCGTCCCCTCCGAGCCGTGCCGCGAAGTCCGCCGGACGCAGCGACGTCCGGATCCGGTCGGCGATCACCCGCAGGACCTTGTCGCCGGCACTGTGGCCGAGATGGTCGTTCATCACCTTGAACCGGTCGAGGTCGATGAACAGCAACGCCAGCGGCCGGTCGCTCTCCCGATGACGGGCTGCCACCTCTGCGAGCAACGCCCTGCGATTGGCGAGGCCCGTGAGGTCGTCGGTGAGCGCGCTCTCGCGCAGCCGGTCCTCGGCGTCCACCCGGTGGAGGAGCTGGACGAGGAGCGCAGCCACGGCGCGCAGCGCGTTCACCTCGTGCTCCGACCAGCTCGGATGGGAGAGGTAGATGAACGCCAGGAGCCCCTCGGTCACGTCGCCGTGGACCAGCGGCACCGCCGCGCCGGTGAAGTCGTCGGGGACGGCGGCGTCGCGCACGCGCTGGAGATATCGGTCGTCGGTGTCCGCGGCGTTGCGGACGACCAGCGGCACCTTCAGGTCCTTCGTCGCAGCGAAGATCGGGTCGGCGTCGAACGGCACGATGCCGAGAGGGTCCTCCTCGAGCGGGACGTCGCGAGGGGGGTAGAACGCCATGAGGACGCTCGTGCCGTGCGCGTGGTCGTTGCCGCGCAGGAAGGCAAAGTCGGCACCGAGGAACTTGCACAGGGTCTCGACCGCCCAGTCGAGCTCGGACCGCAGGGTCAAGCTCGTCGTCGACATCAGCCGCTCGCTGATCGTCGAGACGAGGTCGTCGAGCCGGCGCTGTTGGTTGAACGCACCTGTCGAGCTCCTCGGCTCCGTCACCGCGCCGCAGAGCCGGGCCAGCAGCTTCAACGTCGCGGCCTCTTGTTCGCCGAGGGGCGCCCGGTTGTCGAAGGCTACGGCGAGCACCCCGGCGGAATCCTCCGCCGGACCCGGCGCGCCATCGCCGTCCGGAGCCGATTCCCCGAGCGCAGCGGGTTCGATCCACGCCGTGCAGGAGTCTTCGGACACCGCGCCCCACGGGCCGCCGTTCGAGAGCCGTCGGGCTGCGACCTCGTGCAGCACGACGGCGACCTTCGCATGTGTGACGTTCGCCCAGACAACCGGGCTGCGAGTCGCCGACTTCGGGATGAATTCGGCCGCGACCGCCCCCTTCAGGAGGCGGATCGCGCCAGCCAGGAGCTCGCCCAGGTTGCCATCGCTGATACGACCATCACCGGCAAACGGTTGAACGCTCATCGTGCCATCCCCGTGCTCCCATCCCAGCAGCGATGCTGCAATCCATGATACCTGATCTCGGCGCTCCCGGTAATTGCCACGCGCCTGTGGGCACCGGGCATCGTGCAGGCTCAGGCGGTGTGGACGCGCTCACCCAGCTCTGCCGGCGGAACTTCGGCGGGGGCGAAGGCTGGGGCACCGCGGCGGCGCAGCACCGTCTCGAGGGGCAATCGAGCGCTTCGTGCGCTTGGTGGTGGAGCATGGCTGAGGCGCAGCACGAGGGTGGGCACCGCACGCGTCCTCGGTCCGACCAAGCTCCGGAACCCCTCCGAGAGCTCCAGGAGCGGTTCCGACCACCTGGATCCGCCGAGCGCATCGAAGTCACTCCGCTGGACGGCGTAGATGAACGCGGGAGCGAAGGCGTGGACCGCGAGGCCCGACCGCTGGGCCTCGATCCATACGCGCTCGAGGGCCATGCCGCCGGTCACGTACGACGCCGGAGTGGCGTCCTCGACGGTGACGACCGCGATCGCCGAGCAAGAAGTGACCGCCGCCTTCATGTAATCCCCAAGGCCGCCGCCTGCGTCCCAGTGCTCGAGCAGCTCCATCACGTCCCCCCGGCGCATGAGCTCCAGCGCGCCCTGTTCGGAGGCGGAGAGCTCCAGCGTCGCGACGTCGATCCCGGCTCGTGCATCCTCTCCGGGCCACCGCAATTCGCGCACCGTCTCTTCGCGGAGCTTGGGGGTGAGGAACCTGATCCGCTCAGCCGAAGCGAGGATCCCGGCGCACTCCGACAGGCACTGACGGTCGGTGACCAGATGCAGCTTCGCCCCTTCCGCCGACGCCGCCCGGTCGAGCCGGGCCACGACTGTGTGGCCGAGCACGGCGGGGGTGCCGTGGCGGCGGTTCGAGCACCGCACCAGCATCGCATCGTAGAGGTCCGCCAGCTCGTCGTCGGAACCGCTTGCCAGCTCCAGCGTCGCGGCGACGTCCGAGCTGGGCCCTTCGGGAAAGAGGCGCACCGCACCGAGGCGATTGGCGGCGGCGGCGGCGACTCGCGCGTTGAACAGCGCTGCCCCCAGCCCGATGTAGCTCGCACGTGACCGCACGT
>JAJYYT010000347.1 GCA_021800645.1 Actinomycetes bacterium | reverse complement strand
CCCGACCGGCGTCGTCGATCCTCGGAAGCTCAAGCCCGACCACGCCAAGGTCTACGAGCTCGTGGTCCGACGGTTCCTCGCGACGCTGGCGCCCGACGCGATCGGCCTCAAGCGGACCGCGAAGGTCGCGATCCGCGAGGAACCGTTCGAGGCGACCGGGCAGAGGATCACGGACGCCGGCTGGTATCATGTCTATCCCTACTCGACCCCGGAGGAGGCCCCGATACCGGCCCTGACGGTGGGAGCGGCGCTCCCGATCCGGGACGTGCGGCTGGCCGAGGAGCAGACGAAACCGCCCCGACGCTACACCCAGGGCTCCCTGATCCAAGAGATGGAACGGTTGGGCCTCGGCACGAAATCGACCCGGCACGACGTCCTCCAGAAGCTCTTCGACCGGCGGTACGTCGGCCAGCGCGGGCTCGAACCGACCGGAACCGGGATCGCGGTGACCGAGGCCCTGCGGGCCTACGCCCCGGTGATCACGCGACCCGAGATGACGCACCGGCTCGAGGACGACATGGAGCTCGTCGCCGAATCGAAGAAGCCGAAGGAGGAGGTGCTGAGCGAATCCCGGGAGATGCTGCGCGACGCCTACGGGCTCCTGTCGAAGAACGTCGATGGGGTCCGAGCGACGATCCGCGCCGCGCTCGACCGCCAGCGGTTCGTCGGCCCGTGCGCGAAGTGCGGCGGCGCCCTGCGCATCGAGCGGAGCCCGCGGGGAATGCGATGGATCCAGTGCTCCAACAATCCGGCGTCGTGCTCGGTCAGCTTCTCCCTTCCGGCGGCCGGATTCGTAGAGCCGGCCCCGGAGTTTTTGTGCGCGAAGTGCGGGATGCCCCGGGTCAAGATCGTCTTCCGCGGACAGCGGCCCGAGCTCTTCTGCATGAACCCCGAGTGCGAGGAGCATCACCGGGCGTTCCGCGTCGGCGCGTGCCCCACGTGCGGCAAGCCGCTGGAGATCCGCTACTCGTTCCTCGGCAAGCGCTTCGTGGGATGCTCGGGATATCCGGACTGCCGCACAACCTACCCGCTGCCCCAGCGCGGAAAGCTCGAGCGTTCGCCCGAGCCGTGCCCGGTGTGCCACGCGCCGGTCGTGACGGCGATCGAAGCGGGCCGACCGCCGTGGACTCTGTGTATCAACCCGAGCTGTCCGACCCGCGCCCCATCGGAGAAGAAGGCCACGCCCCGAGCGTCCGCGAAGCCCCGTTCCCGACGCGCCCCTGCGTCGACTAAGGCAACGAGCGGAACCGAGGCGCCCAAGCGCCGGGGACGAGCGGGCGCCGGAGGGCGGGCGCGACGCGCCCGTCCGGCCGCGGCCAGTGCGGAGCCGGTGAACGCGGAAGCGGGACCGGCCGACCCGGTTCCGTGAACCGGTCGCCGCTCCCGTGGGGCGTTACGCTGCCTCCCGTTTCGCCTTAAATACCGTCCACGGCTCGGATGAGCCGGAATGGGGACCGCGACAGACCTTTTGAACCTCGATTCGAGGTCGTGGGAATCCCGTCTCGCCGCGAATCCGCTCGTGATCGTGCCGGTCGGCGCTCTGGAGGCCCACGGGCCCCACCTCCCGCTCGGATCCGATCAGATCCAAGCCGAAGTGACCTCGCGCATGCTCGCCGAGCGCCTCGATGCGGTCGTCGCCCCGACGCTCCCCTACGGGGTCGCCCCGGAGGCGAGCCGATTCGCCGGCACCGTCTCCCTCCCGATGCACGATCTCGAGCGGTACGCCGCGGGGATCCTCGGGGAGCTCGCCCGGATGGGCGTTCGGCGGATCCTCGTGATCTCCGGGCACGCCCAGCGGAGTCACATGGCCGCGCTGCGCGAGGCCGCCGACTACACGATGCGCGGCTATCCGGGGACGAGGATCGTCGTACTATCGGACTACGATTTCGTCTATGAGTTGCGGGGAGAACTCGCGCCCCCGGGGGATGGCCATGGGGGCCTTTTGGAGACCTCCCGGGTCCTCGCGCTCGCCCCCCAGACGGTCGGACCGGCGCGCCCGGTCGTAGCGAACCGGGGCAGCGCCTTCGTTCCGGGCCCCCAAGGGCCCGAGTCGTGGCCGGAGAGCGTCATCGGCGACACGCGCCCCGCGAGCGCCGAGATCGGCCAGAAGATCCAAGAGCACGTCCTCCGGCGTCTGGAAGAAATCGTTCGGGATCTGCTCCCGGCGTAAGTCCGGGAGGGAGGACCCCGTGGCCGAACCCACCGACGCCATCCGCGTCCGGGGCGCCCGGCAGCACAACCTGAAGGACCTCTCGCTCGACCTCCCCCGCAACCGGTTCATCGTCATCACGGGCGTGAGCGGTTCCGGCAAGTCCTCGCTCGCGTTCGACACGCTCTACGCCGAGGGTCAGCGACGGTACATCGAGAGCCTCTCGGCGTACGCGCGCCAGTTTCTTGGGCAGATGGACAAGCCGGACGTCGATTCGATCGACGGGCTCTCTCCGGCGATCGCGATCGAACAGCGGGCCGGAAGCCGCAACCCGCGCTCGACCGTCGGCACGGTCACCGAGATCCACGACTACCTGCGCCTGCTCTTCGCGCGCGTGGGCGTCCCCCACTGTCCGAACGATGGGACCGAGATCGCCCCCCAGTCGGTCGACCGCATCGTGCAAACGATCACCGCCCACTCGGTCGGGCAACGGATCGAGATCCTCGCGCCGGTCGTGAGCTCGAAGAAGGGCGAACACCGTGACGTGATCGAGCGGCTCCGGGCCGATGGCTACCGCCGTCTGGTCATCGATGGCATCGAGGTGAAGTTCCCGGGACCCGCGCCGAGGCTCGACAAGAATCGAAAGCACGCGATCGAGGTCGTCGTCGACTCGTTCGTCCTCGACCCGGAGGAGACGACCCGGCTCACCGAGGCGGTCGAGCTCGGACGAAAGCTCGCCGACGGTCTCGTGATCGTGCGCGGGCCGAAGGGGGAGCGTTCCGTGTTCTCGAGCCGACGTGGGTGCCCGGTCTGCGGCTTCTCGATGGACGAACTTCAACCGCGGATGTTCAGCTTCAACAACCCGTTCGGTGCCTGCCCCGAGTGCCTCGGCATCGGCGCGACGCTCCACGCTGATCCGGATCTGATCATCCCGGACAAGGATAAGCCGCTCACGAAGGCGATCGCCGTCTGGGGGCTCACGCCGGGCCGCGAAGCGCTCGATCGGTTCGGCGCGCTCTTCGGCTACAACCCGAGGCGGCCCGTGCGCGAACTCTCCGACGCCGGCTGGAAGGCGCTGATGTACGGTTCCGACCGAAGCCTCGGGGGCGGCCCTCGGTGGTCGCGCTGGTGGTGGGG
>JAJYYT010000346.1 GCA_021800645.1 Actinomycetes bacterium | reverse complement strand
CCACGGCCGAGTGACGATTCGAGGACGTCGCCACGCTGCCGTATCCTCGGTGGATGCGGGCGACTGGAGGTGCGGCCATGACTTGCTGGCGTCGGGACCAACCGTTCGGGGACTGCTGAACTGCCATGCCGACCCTGGGCCTCGAGGACCACGTCGTCGATGAGGCGACCCTGAGCCGCACGATCGATCGGTTCCGGACGCAGCGGATCCTGCTCCCTACCTTCGCCGAGCTGGCCGATCCGACCGGGATCCCCGGCCCGATCCTGGGAGCGCTCGCCGGTGTGAGCCCCGACGAGCTGGATCCACGCAACCTGTTCCGTGTCCACTGGTACAACGACAGCCGGCGCACCGGACGGGTGACAGTGCCCGAGCACGTGGTGCTGCCAGCCGCGCTGACGGGGGTGGAGTGCCCGATCGTGGTCGTGTTCGGCGACCGCTTCCCGATGGTCGGCTGCCACAAGGTGCTCGCCAGCTACGGGTGCCTGGCGCCCCGGGTGGTCACCGGCCAGTTCGACCCCACCGTCCACCGGGCGGTGTGGCCGTCGACCGGTAACTACTGCCGCGGGGGGGTGGCGATCAGCCGGATCATGGCGTGCCACGGCGTCGCCATCCTGCCGGAGGGGATGAGCCGGGAGCGGTTCGCCTGGCTGGAGCAGGCGGTGACGGACCCGAGTGACGTCATCGCCACGCCGGGGACCGAGAGCAACGTCAAGGAGATCTACGACAAAGCCAACGAGCTGAGCCTCGACCAGGCGAACGTGGTGTTCAACCAGTTCGCCGAGTTCGGCAACCACCTCGTGCACTACCTGTGCACCGGTCGAGCCCTCGGCCGTGTCTTCGAGCACCTCCAGCAGCAACGTCCGGCACTGCGCCTGGCGGCGTTCGTCTCTGCATCCGGCTCGGCCGGGACGCTGGGGGCAGGCGACCACCTGAAGGAGGTGTACGGCTCCAAGATCGCCGCGGTCGAGGCGCTCGAGTGCCCGACCATGCTGCGCAACGGCTTCGGCGAGCACAACATCCAGGGCATCGGCGACAAGCACATCCCGCTGATCCACAACGTCTACAACACCGATCTCGTCTGCGACGTCTCCGATCGGGCCACCGACCAGCTGTCGGTGCTGCTCTCCTCCTCGGTCGGCCTCGCCTACCTGGCCGACCGTTGCCGGGTCCCTGAAGAGACGCTCGCCGCCTTCCCGTCGCTCGGTCTGTCCAGTATCTGCAACGTGCTCGCCTCCATAAAGACCGCCAAGTACCTCGGGCTCGGCCCCGACGACACGGTCGTGACCGTCGCCACCGACGGCGCCAGCCTCTACGCCAGCGAGCGCGAGCGCATCACCGAGCGCGACTTTACGGACGGCTTCGATGAGCGCACCGCGGCCTCCGTGGCCGGCCGATGGCTGTTCGGCAGCGACACCGACAACATGCTCGAGACCACCCTCGAGGACCGGGCCCGGATCTTCAACCTCGGCTACTACACCTGGGTCGAGCAGCAGGGCGTCTCGATCCCGGACTTCGTGGCCCGGCGGTCCGGCTCGTTCTGGACGGGCTTGCGCCCCAAGCTCGCGGCGTGGGACCAGTTGATCTGCGAGTTCAACGCCCGCTCCAAGGTCGCAGACGACCTTTGAGAGTGTCGGACGCCGCAGACCGTTCACGCCGGCCCAGGCCGGCGTGACGGGTCCAGGTCGGGATCACGCCCGAAGCGAGCTCGACGCCGGTCGCCGCCGCGAGCCGGTCAGCAGCACGACGACCCGCTCACCCGGCGCGACGCTCGTACCGGCCACCAGCTCGAGCAGGCCCGCCAGGCCGGCCGTTCCGGTCTCGTCGGCGTCGAAGCCGGCCTTGCCGGCGAGGGCGTTGGCCTCCGCCAGCCGCTCCTCGCCCACCACGACGGGCTGCCCGCCGGTTGCCAGCATCGCCTTGACGACGGCCAGCCAGTCGTACGTCTCGTCGTCGAGGATGCCGGTGGCGATGCTGTGGGGCGGCGTCTCCCACGGCCACATGTACTGCGAGCGGTGCCGCGCCGCCTCACGCAGGGCGGCCCGCAACGCCCCGGGGTCCGCCGTGGCGCCGACGCCGGGCGGCAGCAGGGCGTGCACCTTGCGGTAGGCGCGCTCGAGCGGATGGGCGGCGCTGGTCTGCACGGTGTGCAACGCCGGCGTGCGGCCGACCACACCGAGCTCGGCCGCTTCGGCGAAGGCCTGCGCGCAGGCAGTGGCGAGCGCCCCACCGCCCACCTGGACCACGAGGTGGTCGGCGGAGAGCCCCGCCGCGGCCAGCTGCCAGGCGACCTCGTAGCCGAGCGTCTCGCCGCCCTCGATCGCCAGGCCGTTGAGGTTCCCCTGGCAGCTGAAGGGGAGCGCGCCGTCGCCGAGCGCCTCGAGGAGGCGCAGGTACGCCGGATCACCCAGCTCGCCGGGGCGGCGCTCGCAGGAGACGACGTCGGCCCCGAGCGCGCCCAGGGGGGCCACGACCGCGTCGTCGGCGTCGGCCGGGACGAAGACCTGGAGCCGGCGACGCGCCGCGGCCGCCACCACAGCCGCCGCCAGCGCCGCGTTGCCACAGCTCGCAACGGCGAGCGGGCGCCGGGCCGCCGGGTCGGCCAGCCCGGCCAGCTCCGCCACCTCCAGGTGCAGCGCCACGCCCATGAGGTGGCGTCCCTTGTGCGAGCCGGAGACGTTGCCGGTCTCGTCCTTCACCCACACGCCCCCGCCGTCCTCGAAGCCCAGCGCTTCCGAGAGCACGTCGCTGCGGGCGAAGGGCGTCTCGGAGAAGCCCTGCCCGTCGACCGCGGCGACGGCAGTGTCGAGGCGACGAGCCAGCGTGACGTAGTCCTCGTCGGTCACCCCGGCGGCGCGCGCACGGTGGTAGCTGTGCATGAGCCGTCGAAAGCGGACGAAGCCGCACGGGTCGACGTCGTCGCGGTCGACGTCGTCGCGGCGCACGCCCCGGGGGTCGAGGTGGCGCACGAGGACGTGGTCGACGTCGCCGCTGCCGGAGTCGGGGCAGGCGAAGGGGTAGGGCGCGTCGGAAGGCGGCGATGCCCCGCAGCCCGAGCACTCGAGCCAGGTGACGCCGCTCATCGGGCGTTCACCGGATCCTTCCCGCCAGGCACCCTCGGCGCCGTTTGCACGTGCCCTTCTCTCCTAGAGCTCCGCGACGAAGCCGGCGATGCGCTCGAGCGCGGTCTCGATGTTCGCGACCGAGTTGGCGTAGGACAAACGTAAATAGCCCTCGCCGTGGCCGCCGAAGGCCGTCCCGGCCAGGCAGGCCACTCCGGCCTCCTCGAGC
>JAJYYT010000015.1 GCA_021800645.1 Actinomycetes bacterium | reverse complement strand
GCCCGTCGGGCGCGGGAAAGAGCACGCTGCTCCAGGGTCTCGCCGGGCTCCTCAACGCACCGGAGGCGGGTGACGCCGAAGGAGCGCTCTGGGTCCACGGCGCTCCGGTCACCGGACCGGACCGCCGCACGGGGATCGTGTTCCAGGACCCCGGAAGCTCGCTCGTCATGGCGAGGCTCGGAGACGAGGTCGCCTTCGGGCTCGAGAACCGGGCGGTCCCGTCGGAGGAGATCTGGCCGGCGGTGCGCGCGGCGCTCGACGCCGTCGAGCTGGGATACCCGCTCGACCACGCCGTCGAGCACCTCTCGGGCGGCGAGCAGCAGCGACTGGCGATCGCCGACGTGCTCGCCGTCGCTCCGAGGCTCTGGCTCCTCGACGAGCCCACGAGCAACTTGGACCCGCCGGGCGCTGCACTCGTACGCGACACGGTGTGGGAGCTGCTGCGCGACGCGTCGAGCACCGTCGTGATCGTGGAGCATCGGGTGGACGAGCTAGTCGACGGGGTGGACCGAGTCGTCGTGCTCGAGCCCGGAGGCGGCGTCCGCCACGACGGCGCGCCGGATGAGGTGTTCTCGCGCCACGGGGCGTCCTTGAGGGAGGCAGGCGTCTGGGTTCCTGGTCGAGCGCCGGCTCGGCGCGGCGCGCCGGAGAAGGCAGGACCACCGGTGGTCGTCGCGGACGCCGTCACGGTGCGCTACCCGGCGGCCGCGGCCGACGCGTTGGCGCGCGTCGACCTCGAGGTCGCGGGCTCCCAGGTCACCGCCGTCGTCGGCCCGAACGGGTCCGGCAAGAGCACGCTGGCGCTCTGCCTCGCGTCCCTCCTCGTGCCGACGGCCGGAGCGGTCCGCTTCGTGGCCGGCGGCCCGGCAACCCCCTACGCGCGCTGGAAGCCGAGCGAGCTGGTGCGCCATGTCGGGACCGTCTTCCAGGAGCCCGAGCACCAGTTCGTGGCCGCGACCGTCGACGCCGAGCTCGCGGTCGGCGCCAAGCGCGCGCAGATGCCGTCGGACGCGGCCCGCCGGCGCGTGGGCGAGCTCCTCGAGCGGCTGCACCTCTCGCACCTGGCCGCGGCGAACCCCTTCACCCTGTCGGGCGGCGAGAAGCGTCGCCTGTCGGTCGCCACCGCGCTCGTCGCCGATCCCGAGCTGCTGGTGCTCGACGAGCCGACCTTCGGGCAGGACGCCCGCACCTGGGACGAGTTGGTCGACCTCCTCGCCGCCGCTCGTGCGCGCGGCAGCGCGATCGTGACGGTCACCCACGACGAGGACCTGGTGGCCGCGCTCGCCGACCGGGTGGTGCGCCTGGCCGCGGGCCGCGTCGTTGCCAGGACACCGGCGGGGGAGCCGCTGTGAGGGCCCTCAGCCTCGACGCCCCACTCGCGTCGGGCGCGCTCGGCACCTTCAACCCGCTGGCCAAGCTGGCCGTGGCCCTGGTGGTCGCGGCCGGCCTGCTCGTCACCGTGGACGTGGTCACGGCGTCGGTCGTGCTCGGATCGGAGCTCGCCTGCCTGCCGGTCATCGGGGTCGGGTGGCGCTTCCTCGTGCGGCGCGCGTGGCCCCTGCCGCTTGCGGCGTGCGGCGTGGCGGTCGCGAACCTCGTGGCTTCCGACGCCGACGGCACGACCATCGCGGCGATCTCCCTGCGGCTGATGGCGATCGCGCTCCCCGGCGTGGTCGCCTTCGCCGCCACGGATCCGGTCGACCTCGCCGACGCGGTGCATCAGCAACTGCACGTCCCGGCGCGCTTTGCCTACGGTTCGCTGGCCGCCGTGCGCCTGCTCCCCCTGGTCTCGATCGACTGGCAGACCATCCGCCGGGCTCGCCGCGCACGGGGGATCGACGCCGGGCGGTCCCCGCTCGGCATGGCGGCCCTCTTCGCCTCCGCGGTCTTCGGGCTCCTCGTCGCCGCCATCGGGCGCGCGACGCGCCTTGCGTGCGCGATGGAGAGCCGCGGGTTCGACGCGTCCGGGCCCCGGACGGCGGCCCGGCGCCAGGTGTTTCGCCGGAGCGACTGGGCGCTCGTCGTGGGTTCGGCGGCACTCGTCGCGGGTGCGAACCTCCTGGCGCTCGCCGCGGGCACCTGGCACCCGCTGTTGTGGTGAGGGAGACGCCCGCCGCGCCCGGGCGGCCACGCTCGCCGGGTCCGCCACCTCTGCCGGGGCAGCCAGCTCTGCCGGTGCCGCCACCTGTGCCCGGGCCGCCGCGCCAGCCCGGACCGACGCGCCAGCCCGGCCTGGTCCACGGCATGGGGACGAGCCTGGTCCCCGCCACGTGGCCGGCGCTCGACGACGCCGAGGTGCAAGAGGTGCTCGCGGGCTACGTCGGGTGCCTCGGGCCCGGGGTCGCCACCGCCCGGCCTGTCTGGCACAGCCCCCGTCCCATGTCGGCGGGCGGGCTCGTCGAGGTCGGGACGACGACGGTCTTCGTCAAGCGCCACGACCCCCGCGTGCGCTCGATCGCGAGCCTGCGCACCGAGCACCGGCTCGCGGCCCACCTGCGCCGGCGCGGCGTGGCGGTCCCCAAGGTGGTCGTGGCCGACGACGGCTCGACGGTTGCCCAGGTGGCAGGTGGGCTCTACGAGGTCTTTGCGAGAGCTCGAGGCGAGGACCTCTACGCGGAGGTGCCGTCGTGGCACCCGTACGCATCGACGCGCCATGCGGCCGCAGCGGGCAGCGCGCTCGCCCGCTTCCACGTGGCTGCGGCAGGGTTCGACGCCGCGGACCGCGCGTTCGGCCCGCTCGTCTCGTCGGTGGTTCTCGCCGGCTCCTCGGACCCCGGAGCAGCCCTCGACCGGCTCCTCGAGGCTCGCCCTGCGCTCGCAGCAGCCCTCGACCGGGCAGGCGCCGCAGGCGCCGTTCACCGGCACTGCGTCCCTGCGCTCGAGCGGGCGAGCCGGGTGCTCCGTCACCGGCCCCGGGGCTGGGCGCACGGCGACTGGCATCCGTCCAACCTCACGTGGTGGGGCCGCGGCCCGACGGCATCGGTCGCAGAGGTCTTGGATCTCGGCCTGTCAAACCGCACCGCAGCGGTTCACGACGTCGCCGTCGCGCTCGAGCGGAGCTTCGTCCCCTGGCTCTCTGGCCCCGGGACGCGCTTGGCGGACGTCGACGGCGTCGACGCCTTCCTCGAAGGGTACGGCGTGCGACGCTCGTGGGGCGCGGGCGGGTGGCGCGACGTCGCGGACGTGCTGCCGGCGTGCCACGTCGAGTACGCGCTCAGCGAGGTGGAGTACTTCGCGACCGTGGCCGGCTCGGACGCCGACGCGGCGCTCGCGGCCAACGACTACCTGATCGGGCACTGCCGCTACTTCGAGGAGGGGGAGGGTGCCGCGCTCCTCGAGCACCTGCGCACGAAGGCCTGAGGCGGCGTCTCGTCATGGTGCGCTTCCTCACCGACCTCGGAGTGTCTACGATGTCGCACTTCTGCCTGAACCAACTTGTCAACATCGCTCGGGAGGACGGGAACCGACGACCGGGCACGAAGACCCCGGGCAGGCGGTGGATCCACCCGTGAAGCCCCAGCCGACGATCGCCGCGCCCGGCGACCTCGAGACGTCCGGGCCGCGGCGTCTCGAGGCGGTGCCGGGAAGCTCGGGGTTCGGCGCGGAGCCTCCCGAGCACGGCGGCCAGGTCCTCGTCGAGGGCGCGACGTTCGTGGTGAGCGGATCCGGTGGCGACATCGACGAGCCAGGGCAAGGCCTCTTCGTACGCGACGCCCGGATCATCTCGCGCTGGTGCCTGCAGATCGACGGCAAGTCGGTCAGCCCCCTCGGTGGCTTCCGCGCCGAGCCGTTCGCCGGGGTGTTCGTGGGGCGCAGCAGGGTTCGCGACGGCCACCTCGAGCCGACGGTCCTCGTCGAGCGGCGCCGCTACGTCGGGAGCGGCATGCGGGAGGACCTCGTCGTGCGCAACTACGGCAAGGAGCCCGCGGGGGTGTCGGTGCACCTCGAGGTCGGCGCCGACTTCGCCGACCTGTTCGCGGTGAAGCTCGGGGAGCCGGCGCCGGGGACGGCCGCGGTGAGGGCCGGCGGTGAGGAGTGGTCGGCAGCAGGCCGACACGGCACGCACGACCGGGCAGTGCACGTCCGCGCGCGAGGGGCGACCGCCACCCCAGAGGGGCTCACGTGGCGAGCGGTGGTCGTGCCTCACGGGGAGTGGCGCACCTCGGTGTCCGTGGTCGCCGACCTCGACGGCCAGGAGATCCCGATGCGATTCCCGGTCGACACGCCCGTCGAGCACGCGGCGCCGGTGCGGCGGATCGCCGAGTGGCAGCAGGTGAGCCCGAAGGTCCGCTCGGACTCCCTCGCGCTCGGCCTCACTGTCGGACGGAGCGAGGAGGATCTCGCATCGCTCCACCTGGCCGACCCGACCGAGCCCGATCTCACGGTGGTCGCGGCAGGTGCACCCTGGTTCATGGCGCTCTTCGGGCGTGACTCGCTCGTCACGAGCGCCCTCACCCTGGCCCTCGGCCCCGACATCGCCGTGGGCACGCTGCGGGCGTTGGCCAGGCACCAGGGGAAGGCCGTCGATCCACTGAGCGAGGAGGAGCCGGGAAAGATCCTTCACGAGCTCCGATTCGGTGCCGACGTGTCGCTCTCCCTGGGTGGCGCCGAGCGGTACTACGGGTCCGTCGATGCCACTCCGCTGTTCGTGATGGTCCTCGGCCAAATGGCGCGCTGGGGGATCGACCCAGAGGTGATCGACGAGCTGCTGCCAGCCGCCGACGCCGCCCTGGGATGGATCGACGAGCACGGCGACCGAGACGGCGACGGCTACGTCGAATACCGTCGCTGGACCGATCGCGGCCTTCGCAACCAAGGGTGGAAGGACTCCGCGGACGGGGTCAACTTCGCCGACGGCACGTGGGCTGAGCCGCCGATCGCGTTGGTGGAGGTCCAGGCCTACGTCTACGGAGCCTTCGTGGCGCGCGCAGAGCTGGCCGCTCGCCGCGGCGACCACGAGACCGCCGCGCACTGGGCGTATCGAGCGGAGGACCTGAAGCGCCGCTTCAACGAGGACTTCTGGCTGGCAGACCGCGGACACTTCGCAGTCGGGCTCGACGCCGAGAAGCGCCCGATCGACGCGCTCGCCTCCAACATGGGCCACGCACTGTGGACGGGGATCGCCGAGGCGCACAAGGCGTGGTCCGTTGCCGAACGGCTGTGCTCCCCGGAGCTCTTCAGCGGTTACGGCATCCGGACGCTCGCCACTTCGATGGGCGCGTACAACCCTGCGAGCTACCACAACGGCTCGGTGTGGCCGCATGACACCGCCATCTGCATTGCGGGGCTGGCCCGCTACGGCTTCGTCGGCGCCGCCCAGCGGGTCGCTTCCGGGCTGCTCGAGGCCGCCGCCTACTTCGCCGGCCGGCTCCCCGAGCTCTTCTGCGGGTTCGACCGGCGGGACGTCCCCGGGCCGGTGCCGTACCCGGCCAGCTGCTCGCCGCAGGCGTGGGCCGCTGCCGCACCGATCGGCATGCTCACCGCGCTGCTCGGCCTCGATCCCGACGTGCCCGGCGGCACCGTCAACGTGGCGCCGGCGCTGCCACCCGAGTGGGGAGCGGTCTCGATCGAAGACCTCCGGCTCGGACCCCACCGCCTCCGCCTCGACGTCGGAGCCGACGGCGCCGTCACCCGTGCAGAGGCTCCGGGGCTTCGGCTCAGCGTCACGACCTGACCGTGGGTGGTGGTCTCGGATCGACCGCTCAGTGCTGAGGGTCGCGACTCAGGGCGCGGTTCGCTTGGCGTCCTTGCGCTCATTCGCCAGGGGCTCGCTCGTGGCGGCGCAACTCGGCGCGGGCGAGCGAGCGGATGTGCACTTCGTCGGGACCGTCGAAGATACGCATCGCCCGATGCCACGCCCACATCTGGGCGAGCGGGGTGTCCGCGCTGACCCCGGCGCCCCCGTGCACTTGGATCGCCCGGTCGATCACGGCCAAGGCGGCGCGGGGAGCCGCGATCTTGATCGCCGCGATCTCGGTCTGTGCTCCCCTGGCGCCGTGCCGGTCGATCAGCCAGGCAGCCTTGAGGGTGAGCAGGCGAGCCTGCTCGATCGCCAGCCGAGACTCTGCGATCGCCTCGTGGACCATGCCCTGGTCGGCGAGGGGCCTCCCGAAAGCGATCCGCGACGACGCGCGCTCGCACATGAGCTCGAGCGCCCGCTCGGCCGCGCCTATCGCCCGCATGCAGTGGTGGATCCGGCCGGGGCCAAGACGCGCCTGGGCGATGGCGAAGCCGGAGCCTTCCTCCCCGAGCAGGCTGGAGACCGGCACGCGGACGTCCGTCAGCTGCACCTCACCGTGCCCGTGCTGATCGGAGTAGCCGAAGACGGTCAGATCGCGCACGATCTCGACGCCTGGCGTGTCGAGCGGCACGAGCACCATCGACTGCTGGCGGTGCTTGGGCGCGTCAGGATCGGTCTTCCCCATGACGATCAGCACGCGGCAGCGCTCGTCGAGTGCGCCGCTCGTCCACCACTTGCGCCCGTTGATCACGTAGTCGTGGCCGTCTCGCTCGATCCGGCACTCGATGTTGCTGGCGTCGCTGCTCGCCACGTTCGGCTCGGTCATCGCGAACCCTGAGCGGATCTCCCCGGCGAGCAGCGGCTCCAGCCACTGGCGCTTCTGCTCAGGCGTCCCGAAGTGGTGCAGGATCTCCATGTTGCCCGTGTCCGGTGCGGCGCAGTTCAGCGCCTCGGGAGCGAGATGCCCGGACCAGCCGGTCAGCTCGGCCAGGGGCGCGTAGTCCACGTTGGTGAGCCCGCTCACGTCCGGAAGGAAGAGGTTCCACAGCCCGAGCCTGCGCGCCTCATCCTTCAGCACTTCGACGATGGGCGGGACCGAGTGATCGGAGGGCGCGCGCGCCGCTCGGTACCGCTCGTACTCCGGCTCGGCCGGGATGACCCGTTCGTGCAGGAACGACGACAGCCGAGCGTGGTACTCGCTCGCCTTTGGCGACATCTCGAAGTCCACGAGCTGCCTCTCCTCTCTTGGGGGACGCACGCGCTGGTGCCGCCGCGCCGGCTGCTCCCTCGTACCCACACGGCGCTTCGAGACGACATCGTAGATCCCGTCGCCGATGACCCTCGTGTCCTGGCGCGCGGCTCGGCGGCTCGAGCGTGACGCACTGGGTGGCGCCGAACGGGCGACGACCGGCTCGTCAGCGGGGAGCGAGCCGCTCCGTGACGCTCCGGACCACCGTGCAACAAGTTGAGAGTACGGTATTATTTTTTCGAGTGCGCACCCAGAGGCCGGCCTCGACCGGGGATGACGACCGCGTCCGTGGCCCCACGCGGCGCGAGGGCACTCTCGCCCAGCGTGAGCGCATCTTGACCGTCGCGGCTCGGGTGCTCGCGGAGCGGGGCTTCGAACGGGCGCGCTTTCGGGACGTCGCCGAGGCGGCAGGGGTGTCGATCGGCCTCCTCCAGAACTACTTCGCGACGCGCGACGAGATGTTCGAAGAGGCCTTCTCGACGGTCTGCCAGCAGCTCATCAGCCGGTGGCGCGAGCACGCCGCGCCCGGTGCCGAACCCTGGGACAAGATCGTCGGGCTCATCGACGAGCTGACCGGCGAGCCGGACCTTCGTGGGCACAGCACGACGTGGCTCGAGTTCTGCGCGAGCGCGTCGCGCCACGCACAGCTCCGTGCGCCGGTGCTCCGCGTCTACGCCAGCTGGCGCCGGATCCTGATCGGGGCGGTCAACGAGGGGGTCGCCCTGGGGACGTTCTCCCCCACCCGCGCGCCGGAGGACGTCGTCGACGTGATCGATGCGGTCGTCGACGGGCTCCACGTCGCGACTGCGGTGCGCCTCTCCACGATGTCGCCCAGCAGGTTCCGTGACCTCGTCCTGCACGTCGCCCGAGTCCTTCTTCGCGCGAGGGACCCGGCCGCGGACGCGACGTGAGGCGAAATGACCCGTAGAGACGACGCGATCTGACGCGAAAGGACACGACCCGAGGCGAAAAGATGTCCAACCACCGCTTCCCTCACTTGTTCGAGCCGCTCGGGATCGGTGCGGTGACGATCAAGAACCGCATCGTCTCACCCGGCCACGACACCGTCATGGTCGAAGAGGGCCATGTGACGGACCAGCTCGTCGCCTACCACGAGGCGCGTGCCGCTGGCGGCGTCGGTCTGATCGTCATGCAGGCGGCCGGCGTGCACGACACCGCCCGCTACACCTCGCATGTCCTCATGGCTGCCGACGACTCGTGCATCCGCGGCTACGAGAAGGTCGCCGAGGCGGTGAGGCCGTACGGGACGAAGCTCTTCGGCCAGCTCTTCCACCCGGGCCGCGAGGTGATGGAGTCCCAAGACGGCTCGGCACCGGTCGCTCTCGCTCCTTCGGCGGTCCCGAACGAGCGCTTCCACGTGATGCCGCGTGCCATGTCCCACCAGATGATCGCCGAGATCGTCGCCTCCTACGGGCGTGCCGCGCGACGCCTGCAGCGAGCGGGCCTCGACGGGGTGGAGGTGGTGGCGAGCCACGGCTACCTCCCGTCGCAGTTCTTGAACCCCCGGGTCAACCTCCGAGGCGACCGCTACGGGGGGAGCTTCGAGAACCGCCTGCGCTTCTTGCGCGAGGTCCTGGCCGTGATCGACGCCGAGACCGCCGGCGACTTCGTCGTCGGGGTGCGGATCTCGGCGGACGAGCTCGACGACGAAGGCCTCGCGGCCGAAGACTCCCTCGCCGCATGCGTCGCTCTCGACGCCGCCGGCCTCGTCGACTACCTGAGCGTCACCCTCGGCACGTCGGCGTCCTTGCGGGGCTCCGATCACATCGTCCCGCCGATGAGCGAGGCTGTCGGCTACGCCGTCCCCTACGTGGCGCGGGTGAAGGAGAAGGTGTCCGTCCCGGTGTTCGCCGCCGGGCGGATCAACCAGCCTCAGGATGCCGAGCGCGTGCTGGCAGCCGGGTACGCGGACGCCGTCATCATGAACCGCGCCCTCATCTGCGACCCGACAATGCCGCAGCTCGCCGAGGAGGGGCGCCCCGAGGAGATCCGCGCCTGCATCGCCTGCAACCAGGCGTGCATCGGGCACTTCCACGCCGGCTACCCGATCTCGTGCATCCAGCGCCCGGAGACCGGGCGTGAGCGCACCTACGGGCGGCTGCGCCCGGCGTCGAGCCCACGAACGGTGATGGTGGTGGGCGGCGGGCCTGCGGGTCTCAAGGCTGCCGCTGTCGCAGCCCGACGCGGGCACAGGGTCACCCTGTACGAAAAGGCGCCACGCGTCGGGGGCCAAGTGCTGCTTGCCGAGCGCCTGCCCGGGCGCGAAGAGTTCGGCGGTGCGGCGATGAACCTGCAAGCCGAAGCGGTGCGTGCGGGCGCAGCGATCGTGACGAACACGACCGTCGACCTCGATGTCGTCCGCGCCGAGCGTCCCGAGGCTGTCGTCGTCGCGACCGGTGCCCTTCCTCGCCGCCCGCAGATCGAGGTGCTCGGCGAGCCGCGCATCCTCGACGCCTGGCAAGTGATCCAGGGGGCGGAGGTGCCACGCGGCAAGGTGGTCGTGTCGGACTGGAAGGCGGACTGGATCGGTGCGGGGGTGGCGGTCGAGCTCGCCCGACGTGGGCACGAAGTCGTCCTGTGCGTGAACGGCTACTCGGCCGTGCAAGGGCTCCAGCAGTACGTCCGGGACGCGCACCTCATCTCGCTGGAGCGGAGCCACGTCCAGGTGGTGCCGCTCGTCCGGCTCTTCGGGGCGGACGACGACTCCGTCTTCCTCCAGCACGTCTTGACCAAGGAGGCGGTCATCGTCGAAGGGGTCACGAGCCTCGTCCTCGCCGAGGGCCATGTGCCGGTCGACAGCCTCTTGGACGAGCTCTCCGCCGAGCTCTCGACATCCACCGAGGTCGTCGGGGTCGGCGACTGCCTGGCCCCGCGCTCTGTGGAGGAGGCAGTGCTCGAGGGGCTCGAGGTCGGAGCCGCTCTTTAGCTCCAGCGTGGCGAACGCGCCTCTTTACGAGGGTCGTGCTGGTGCCCTAGGATTGACTGTATGATCAGTCAGTACCAGGCGCCGGGGGACAGAGACGCGCCATCAGCGTTCGACCGTGCACCGCTCGACGCTGCGGCGCTCGAGCGGTCACTGCTCCCGTTCGGTCAGGGGCGGTTGCTTCCCCGAGAGGCGTACACCAGCCAGGACGTCTTGTCCTGGGAGCGACGGCACTTCTTCGAGGGCGGGTGGACCTGCCTCGGCAGGAGCAGCATCGTGGCGCACCCTGGAGACCAGCGGGCCGAGGCGGTTGGCCGAGGTGGCGTCTTCTGCATCCGCGGCCAGGACAGCACGGTCAGGGCATTTGCGAACGCGTGCCGCCACCGCGGGCACGAGATCCTCCCCTGCGGCGCGGACGCGGTGAACCGGCCCGTCGTTCTGTGCCCCTACCACGCGTGGTCGTACCGGCTCGATGGACGATTGCGCAAGGCACCGGGGTTCGACGGGGTCCCAGGCTTCGACCCGGACGAATTCGGCCTCGTGGAGCTGCCGTGCGTGGAGTGGCACGGGCTGCTCTTCGTTGACGTGTCGGGCGACGCCGGGCCCTTCGCCGACCACGTCGACGGGCTCGAGCCGATCGTGGCCCCCTACGAGCTGGAACGCATGGTGACCAAGGGCCGGCACGACTACGTGGTCGCCGCCAACTGGAAGGTCCTCGTGGAGAACTACCAGGAGTGCTACCACTGCACGGTGATCCATCCGGAGCTGTGCGCGGCCTCGCCGCCCCGGAGCGGGGAGAACTACCACGATGCCGGGGGCGCATGGGTCGGGGGGTGGATGGAGATCCGCGACGGCTACGAGACGATGTCCCTCGACGGCCACACCAGCGCCCAGCCGCTGCGGGGCCTCGACGAACGCCGTCGCCGGATCGTGGACTACATCGGCATCTTCCCCAACGTCCTCGTGAGCCTGCACCCCGACTACGTGATGACCCACCTGCTCACCCCGCTCGCTGCCGATCTGACGCGGGTGGTGTGCGAATGGCACTTCGCCCCCGAGGACGCCGAACGCGCCGGCTTCGACCCGTCATTCGCCGTGGACTTCTGGGACATCACGAACCGCCAGGACTGGCTCGCGTGCGAGTCGGTCCAACGGGGCCTGTCCAACCCTCGGGCGATCCCGGGACCGATGTCACCCGAAGAGGACGGCGTCCACCAGTTCGTGACGATGGTGGCCTCGGGCTACGTCGGGCGGCCAGTGCGACGCGCGGCCAGCCCTGCCGCACCCGTCGCACCTGTCGCACCCATGGCGTGATCGCCGCCGCAGTGATGGCGTGATCGCCGCCGCAGTGATGGCGTGATCCCCGCCGCAGCGAGCGTGCCCCCACTCGAGGCCCCTATCAGTTCGCGAATGCCGGCGGACGGCACGGTCAGGCCAGCGCCTCGATCCCTCGCTTCTTCACTTGTGCGGCGATGATCACCTTCTGCACCTCGCTGGTGCCCTCCCAGATCCGCTCGACGCGCAGCTCGCGGAAGAAGCGCTCGGCCACGTTCTCGCGCATGTAGCCGCGTCCACCGAAGATCTGCACCGCGCGGTCGGCAACGCGGTTCGCCGTCTCCGAGGCGAAGAGCTTGACCATGGAAGCCTGGCCGTGCTGCACCTTCTTGTCGCGCCCCTCGTCCACGCCGCGCGCCGCCTCGTAGAGCATCGCCCTCCCAGCGAACAGGTCGGTGGCGCTCTCGGCCAGCATGCCCTGGACGAGCTCGAACTCGATGATGGGGCGACCCGACACGATCCGTTCGCGCGCAAAGCGGGTGACCTCGTCGATGAGGCGCTCGGTCGCACCAAGGCAGCGTGCCGCCACCATGAACCGCTCGAAGCGGAACCACTCGTAGGCGTAGTACATGCCACCGCCTTCAGCACCCACGAGGTGGCTCGCCGGGACGCGTACCTTCTCGAAGGCGACGATCGGATGGTGGTGGGCGAACGTGTGCGAGTAGGCGGGGGTGCGCACGACCCGCACGCCGGGAGAGGGGAGGTCCACGACGAACATGGCGTGGTCGCCTGCGTGCGGACCGTTGGTCAGGCGCGCCTGGAAGAAGGCGTACGTCGCTTCGTTGTAGGAGGTGACGTGCCACTTCACCCCGTCGAGCACGTACTCGCCGCCGTCGCGGCGGGCCGTGGCACGGATGGCCGAGACGTCGGAGCCGGCCTGCTCCTCGGTGATGGCGTAGCACTCGCAGGCGTCGGCGGCGACGGTCGGACGGAGCCAGCGCTCTCGTTGGAAGTCCGTGGCCACCGGGACCCACCACTGCGGCGGCGTCGACAGCATCCAGGCCAGGGCGTTGGTGGCCCGGCCCACCTGCTCTTGCACCAGGATCTGCTGGAGCATGGAGCATCCACCGCCGCCAAGGTCACGGGGCATGTTGGTCGCGACCAGGCCTTCGCGTTTCGCCCGAGCGCGCATCGCAGCATCCACGTCAGCCGGGAGGTGCCCGCCGTTGGACTCCGCGCCCTCCTCGTAGGGGATGAGGTCATCCACGAAGCGCCGGGCGCGGTCCTGCACCGACCGGTCCTCCGTCGTCAACTGGTACACGGTGGCTCTCTTTCGCCGATGTCGGCGGCCGCGGATGTCGAACTCGCCGATGTTGACTGAAGGTTCAGTCTATGCCACCATGAAGGCCGCCGCGTCGCTCTCCGCGCCGACCCCCCGATCCAGAGAGCCTTTCTTCGATCCAGAAAGGACCGACGCACCATGACGGACGAATCGGCCTCCATCGCCGCTCCAGTGCTGCGCGACGCGCGCACCCGCCGTGACCTCGAGGACTGGGGACCCCTCGAGGAGGCGACCGGCCCCGAGATGCGCACCGCCGGCCTCTACCTGTGGCAGGGAGGCGACGGGGCCGAGTCGGGGATCTGGGAGTGCACTCCGGGGCCGTCGCGCTGGACGCTCGAGACCAACGAGTTCGTGCACGTGCTGACCGGATCGATGACGGTCACGGCCGACGGCGGCGCGCCGGTGCACATCGGCCCCGGGGACACCGCGCTCTTCCCCAGGGGTTGGACGGGCACCTGGGAGATCCACGAAACGCTGCGCAAGCTCTATGTGATCTTCTAGAGGGACCGCCACCGCTCTCGCTCACGCCGAGGTGAGCAGCTTGCGGACGGCGGCCACACGTCCCGAGCGCTGGTCGTCGAGCGCCGCCCTCGCTGCCTGCCAGCCGGGGATCCCGCAGACGCCGCCTCCTGCGTGGGTCGCCGAGCTTGCGTAGTACAGACCACGTATCGGCGTCCGGTAGTCGCAGTATCCGGGAGCCGGTCTCATGTGGAAGAGCTGCTCGACCGACAGCTCCCCGTGGAAGATGTTGCCGCCGATGAGCCCGTACTCGTGCTCCAGCTCGTAAGGTCCGACGATGTCGCGCTGGAGGATCGATCTCCTGAAGTTGGGGGCCAGGGCGTCGTACTCGTCGATCAGACGATCGGCGTAGGCCTCGAGCTCCTCGGTGTGCGGCTCCCTCGACCACTCCGCCGGCACCCACTGGGAGAACAGCGACATGATGTGCGTCCCCTCGGGCGCCAGCGTCCTGTCGAACGTGGTGGGGATGACAGAGTCGGAGAACGGACGCTCGGCCGCGCGACCTTCGCGTGCGTCGAGGAAGGCCCGCTCGATGTACTCCATCGAGGGCGCCATCTCGACCGAGCCGGTGTGGTGCGGCTGCAGGTTCGAGCCCGGGTTCGCAGTGAAGTTGGGGAGCTCTGAGAGCGCGAGGTTGATCTTCACGACCCCACTACGCGTCTTCCAGTGCTCGATGTCCCGCACGAAGTCGTCGGGCAGGTTCGCCGCGCCGACGTGGTCCAAGAAGGCGGTCCGCGGGTGGAGGCTCGTCACGACGACCGGCGCACGGATCTCGCTGCCTGTGTCGAGCACCACGCCTTCGGCCCGGTCGCTTCGCACGAGGATGCGGGCCACGCGGGAGTTGGTGCGGACCTGCACACCGAAGCTCTCTGCCGACCTGCGGATCGCGTCGGCAACCGCCCCCATGCCGCCCTCGGCGAAGCCCCAGCTCCCGAGATGCCCGTCACCCACGTCGCCGATCGAGTGGTGGGCCATCACGTACGCGGTGCCCGGCTCGCACGGACCGGCCCAGGTGCCGATGACGCCGTTGACGGCGATCGGAGCCTTGACCTGCCAGGACTCGAACCAGTCGTCGAGCAGGTCGGCAATGGACATCGTCATGAGGCGGGTGACGTCGCCTACGGTCCGCACGTCGAGACCCCTGTTGCGCCAGGCCATCCGGAGGAGAGCAGCGATGTCCCCGGGGTGCTTCGAGCCGACCTTGGGCGGCACCATGAGCAGCATCGGACCCAGGACGTCCGCCAACCCACCGAGCCAGGCGTCCCACTTGGGCATCGCCTCGGCGTCGTGCTTGGAGAACTTGGCGATCTCCTCGTAGTTCTTCTTGGCGTCGTCCGACCAGATCGAGATCGACCGGCCGTCAGGGAACGCCTGGTAGTAGGGCCCCATCGGGAAGACCTTGTAGCCGTGCCGCTCGAGCGCGAGATCCTTCAGGATGGTCGGGGGCATGAGGCTCATCACGTAGGAGAGCCGCGTCACCTTGAGCTCAGGGGCGTCCGGCCACGGTGCCTCCGTGGTCGCCGCGCCGCCGGTCTTGTGCCGAGCCTCCAGGACGATCGTCCGCATCCCGCTTCGGGCCAGGTAGGCCGCCGCCACCAGTCCGTTGTGGCCGCCCCCGACCACCACTGCGTCGTAGCTCTGTCGCATGGATC
>JAJYYT010000345.1 GCA_021800645.1 Actinomycetes bacterium | reverse complement strand
ATCAGCTGGCCAGTGAGGATCGCGGCAGCGAGGAAGCCGCCGAGCGCGAGGTAGTTGATCCCGAATCCGACGATCACCGGAGAAAGGATGGCGAGCAGGGCGGGAGTGGCGAGCTCCCGCTGGGCGGCCGCGGTGCAGATGGAGATCACGCGTCCGTACTCGGGGGTCTCGGAATAGTCCATGATCCCCGGGTGATCGCGGAACTGGCGGCGCACCTCCTGGACGACGGTGCCCGCGGACCTTCCGACGGCGCGGATGGCCAGCGACGAGAAGAGGAACGCGATGGATCCGCCGACGAGCAGTCCGACGAAGGTCGTCGGGTCCGACACGTTCACCTCGGTGAGCGGATTGTGGAAGAGCGTCGCCGTCGGCAGCTTGAGCTGCGAGCCCACCGTCTCGACGAACGACGCGAAGAGCGCGACGGCCGCGATGACCGCGGAACCGATCGCGATGCCCTTGGTGATCGCCTTGGTGGTGTTGCCGACCGCGTCGAGGCTCACCATGATCCGCTCGCCCTCGCCGGTGAACTCCCCGGACATCTCGGCGATGCCCGCGGCGTTGTCCGACACCGGCCCGAAGCTGTCCTCGGACACCACCATGCCCGTCGTCGCGAGCAGGCCGATCCCTATGAGCGCGACGAGGTACAGCGAAAGCTCGATGTTGCCGCCCCCGAGGCCGATCGCGACGCCGATCGCGACCGCGATGGCGATGATCGCCCACACCGAGGACTCGAGGCCCGTCGAGAACCCCGACAGCACCGTCGTGGCAGGCCCCGTCCGTGCGGACTCCGCGATCTCGTGGACCGGTCCGCGCTCGGTGGAGGTGAATTGCTCGGTGTTCAGGCTCAGCACGAGCGCGAGCACGACGCCGGTGAGGACCGCCCAGAAGACCGTGAGGTCGTGGACGTAGTACTCGGCGACGAAGGCCGCGCCGATCACGGTCAGGATCGCTGCGAGCCAGAAGCCTCGATTGATGGGCGCCATCGCATTGCGGTCCTTGGCACGCGCGCGCACGGCGAAGACTCCGATCATCGACGCCACGATCCCCATCGCAGGCACGATGAGCGGGTAGATGACCGCCGGAGTCGGGTCCGCCGCGTGGCCGGCGAGGTTCCGGAAGGCCGAGTACCCGAGGATCAGCGACGAGATGATGGTGATCTCATAGGACTCGAACAGGTCGGCGGCCATCCCGGCGCAGTCCCCGACGTTGTCCCCCACGTTGTCGGCGATCGTCGCCGCGTTGCGCGGGTCGTCTTCGGGGATGCCGGCTTCCACCTTGCCGACGAGGTCGGCCCCGACGTCCGCCGCCTTGGTGAAGATGCCTCCGCCGACACGCATGAACAGTGCGAGGAGCGAAGCGCCGAAGGCGAACCCGATGAGCACTGCGGTCGCGGTGTTCTGGAAGATGAGCACGATCGAAGTGGCCCCGAGCAGACCGAGGCCCACGCACAGCATCCCGGTGATGGCACCGGTGCGGAACGCCACCTGGAGCGCCCCGGCCAAGCGCCCGCCGCGGGCGGCGGCCGCGGCGGTCCGGACGTTCCCGCGGACCGCCATGCTCATCCCGATGAAGCCGGTCAGGCCCGAGAACGCTGCGCCGAAGAGGAAGCAGACCACCCGGTAGATGCCCGCCTCACCGAAGGAAAGGGCCACGGACCCGTCGGGCCGGGTCACCTTCGTGGCCGTGAAGAAGATGAGGATCGCGAGCGGGACGACGATGATGAGGATCGTCCGGAACTGCCGCCTGAGGAACGCCTCGGCACCCTCCTGGATGGCGCGCGCGATCTGGCGCATCTTGTCGGTGCCCGTGCCCGCGGCAAGGACGCCCTTCATGAGCGCGATCCCGGTGCCGATCCCGATCAGGCCGGCGGCCAAGGCCAGGATCAACCAGATCTCGTCGGCAGAGCCCAAGTGGAAGGCCTGGTAACTACCTTCCGCTGCGACGGGGTGGACCATCCTCGCTCTTTCCTTTCCTACCTGCTCCGCGCTGCATCTTGATCGTGCATCTGCCCGTCGAGGGCACGGTCGCCCGAAGCGCACGGGACGATAGCCATCTCGGGGCGCACCGGCAAGGAGCTGCAGCCCGGAGGGCTCTGCGCGCCGCGCCGACCGCCGACGGCGCCTCCGATGGCGCCTCGCACGCCCGACCCAGCGCACGGCCGACGTCGCCGGGTCCTCCGGTAGGCGAACCTCCGAGGTGAACCTCCGAGGCGGACCTCCGAGGCGAACCTCCGAGGCGAACCTCCGAGGCGGACCTCCGAGGCGGACCTCCGAGGCGAACCTACGATTGGCGCGTGAGAGCGGCGTTCTTCGACCTCGACAAGACGGTCATCGCCAAGGGGTCCATCCCGGCCTTCGGTCCCACGTTCCGCCGCGGCGGGCTCGTGACCCGGCGGGTGGTCCTGCGCACGCTGATCGGCCAGCTGATCTACCTGCACCTCGGCGCCGACGAGCACCGCCTCGCACGCATCCGAGAGTCCATGCTCGCCCTCACGAGGGGGTGGGAGCGCGACCGCGTGCGCCAGATCGTCCGTGAGACCCTCCTCGAGACGGTCGAGCCGCTCATCTACAACGAGGCGCTCGAGCTGATGGAGGCGCATCACCGCGCAGGGGACCGGGTGTACCTCGTCTCGGCGTCCCCCGAGGAGATCGTCGTGCCCCTCGCCGAGCTGCTCGGTGCCGACGGTGCGATCGCGTCGGTCGGCGAGGTCGACGACGAGGGGCGCTACACGGGGAAGATGGCCTTCTACGCGTCGGGCGAAGGCAAGGCCCAGGCGATCCGTGCGCTCGCGGCGCGAGCAGACCTCGAGCTCGACGGGTCGAGCGCGTACTCGGACTCGGCGACCGACGTGCCGATGCTCGAGTCCGTCGGCCACCCCGTCGCGGTCAACCCGGATCGCGCGCTCGCCAAGGTGGCGCGCGATCGCGGCTGGGAGATCCGGCATTTCACCAAACCGGTGCGCCTGCGAAACCGCATGTCGGTGCGCACCCCGGTGCTCACGATCGGTCTCGCGCTCGCGGTAGGTGCGCTCGTGCTGTGGTGGCGGAGCAGACGCCCACACGCGGGGCGCGCCGTCATGCGACCGGCGGCAGCGACCCGACCGACGAGCTCGGCGCGCGCAGACGCGCCCGCGGCCGTGAGCGCTCGATGGCCGCGGGCGCTCGACCTACGGCCCCGCCACGCGCTCTAGCCGGCCGCTCGGGGGCGACGCGCCGTCACGCCGACGCGGACGTGCCCTGACCCGGTCGCTGGTCAGGCTGGGCGGAGGCGACGCGCGGCCACCACGCCCAGT
>JAJYYT010000014.1 GCA_021800645.1 Actinomycetes bacterium | reverse complement strand
ACGGCTTCTCGGTCCCCAAGATGATCGGCGCCGACCACGAGCCGGTCGTGGTCGGCGACACGGTGATCCCCGCTTCCTGCCACGGCGTGCGGGTGCTCTCGATGGGGTTCTTCGTGCCGGACGACACTCCCGTGATCTGGCGCGGCCCGATGCTCCACAAGGCCATCGAGCAGTTCCTCTCCGATGCGTACTGGGGGGACCCCGATGTCCTGCTCGTCGACATGCCGCCGGGGACCGGGGACGTCACCCTCTCACTCGCGCAGTTCATGACCCGCGCGGAGATCCTCGTCGTCACCACCCCGCAGCCGGCGGCGCAGCGCGTCGCCCAGCGGTCGGCGTTCGCCGCCCGGAAGCTGAAGCTCTCGGTCCGGGGAGTCATCGAGAACATGAGCTGGTTCACCGCTGACGACGGGACGCGCTACGAGCTCTTCGGACGGGGGGGAGGCCAGGCGCTCGCCGACGACCTCGCCGTCCCGCTCCTCGGGCAGGTGCCGCTCGTCCCAGGCTTACGCGAAGGCGGGGACGAGGGAGTCCCGGTCGCCCTGCGCGAGCCTGACGGAGAGGCGGCACGCGCCTTCGACGCGCTCGCCGCTGCGCTGCTCGCGATCGGCCCCGCGCGCGTCTACCGCCGCGAGCTCAGCGTGCGCTGACCGTTGAGGGGGCTGCCTGACGGCCCGCACACGGCACGCCCGGACTCGGCTCGCCACGGCTCGTCCGGCAGGGGGGCTCGCCAGGCGACGGGGCTCGCCCGGCGAGTGGGGGCGATGCGCGCGCGGGGGCTTTGGGCTGTACCGTTTGCTCAAGACCGTTTGCTCAAGGCACGCAAACCGCCGAGCACAGACACAGAGAGGAGCTGGAGTATGGCTCAGCCCTCGTCACATCGGATCCTGGCCGCCGCCGGCGCGGTGGTGTCCGGTCTCACCCTCGTGGCGGCAGTCGCCGCGCCAACCGTGGCCGGCGCGTCGAACCACGGGCACCACAAGCACCGGGCCGACGCCCACGGCGTCCTGATCAAGCTGGAGAAGTCGAAGAAGTACGGCAAGATCCTCGTCGACGCCTCCGGCAAGACGCTGTACTTCCTCACCGCGACACAGGGGAAGAAGTTCGCGTGCGCGACCGGGTGCACCGGCCTGTGGCCACCGCTGCTCACCAAGGGCAAGCCACACGCTGGCAAGGGGATCGCAACGCACAAGCTCGGGACCAAGAAGCGGGGGAAGCTCCTCCAGGTCACCTTCGACGGCCACCCGCTGTACATGTACGCCGGCGACAGCGCGCGCGGGCAGGTGAACGGCGAAGGCATCGCGAGCTTCGGCGGCATCTGGTACGTGCTGAGCCCGAAGGGTGCGCCGGTCAAGGCCGCGTTGGCGTCGTCGAAGAGCAGCTCCGGCGGCTCCGGCTCGGGCGGCTACGGCTACGGCTCGAGCTCGGGCAGCTCCAGCTCCAGCTCCAGCTCGGGGTCCTCCAGCTCCAAGTCCTCCAGCTCGGGCGGGGGCTGGTAGGTCCCGCCCGGGGTCCGGGGGTGGGACTTTAGGGATCTTCGCGCTGCTGAACCACGTCGCAGGCCGGGGCGACGTCGCCGCGTCCTGTCTCGAGCACGAGAGCACGTCGAGCACGAGAGCATGTCGACCTGATCCCTCGTCTACCCGTGCGCCAGGCGCGCCCGCTCAAGGGCCCACCAGAGCTGGACCACCGTCTCGGTGTCGGAGAGGTCGGCCCCCGTGGCCTCTTGGAACTTGCCCAGCCGGTACCGAAGCGAGTTCGGGTGCAGGTAGAGGCGCCGGGCCGCCGGGCCGATCCGCATTCCCTCGGCCAGGTAGACCCGAAGCGACTCCTCCACCTCGCTGCCGTCGTTCCGAAGGCGCCGGAGCGGCGTCAGGAGACGCTCGATCAGCAGGTCGCCGATCGAGTCCTCGGCGAACACCGCGACGCGTAAGCCCAACGCCTCCTGGTCCAGCACGCCGTGCATGGCGAAGCCGACGGCACAGCGCAGCAGTCGGGTGGCCTCGGCGAAGGAGGTTGCCAGCCCCGACAACGGGCTCGGAGGCCCCATCCCGACGGTGATCTCTTCGTGGTGCACGGCGACCCGCGCTGAGGCAACCCCGGCAAGGTCGCCGCCGATGATCCCCACCATGTGGGCCCCGCCGGCCAAGAGCTCTCGCTCGACCTCGTAGAAGGCGAGGTGCTCGGAGCCCCGGGCGCGCAGAGCCCGGTACTCGAGTGCGGGGTCCAGTCCTTGGGACAAGGCCTGCGACTTCAGCTCATGTGTGCCGAGAGAGCCGGTGAGAAGGCCGCGGAGGAAGTCGGTGCGGTGCTGCTGATGATGGCGGGCCAGCTCCATCTCGGCGCGGCGGTAGGCGCTCGCCACCTGCGAGGTGACGACGTCGGTCCATGCCCACACGGCCTGAACGGCCTCGAGCAGCACCTCCGCCGACACTGTCCGGCGGCGGCTCTCGGTCACCACCGTGCCCCAGACCTTGTGCGCACCGGCGCTGTAGGCATTCAGCACCAGGTCGAGCGGGATGCCCTGGCGGGCGCGACTCTCTGCAACGGCCGCAAGGTCCTCGATCTCCTCGGTTCGCGGGAGCCGCCGGTCGGTCAGGGCGGCGACGCCGGAGCGAAGGCTGGTGCGAACGCCAGCAAGGACGTCGGCGAGCGGGAGCTCCGCGTACGGCGCCATCTGGCTTTGGAGCAGGCGGGCGATCTCCGTGGCTTCTTCGTCGAGGTGCTCTTCCAGCGTCTTGGCGATGGACCGGATGTCGCTCCACGCATCGGACTTTGTGGACATCTCCAAATTACTCCGTCCTCAATGGTGGATAGACCGAAGACTCTTGAGGTTTTTCGTGGTAGCACACTATGGGCACTGGGAATGCCGAGCCGGGTGGTGAGGCGCTGTCCGGGCCGGAAGCCGAGATCGACCTCCAAGGGGGTGGATGGTGAGACGTTGGCTGGTTCGACGGCGGACTCCCCGCGGGCGGGGATCGCAGCCTGCGCCCTGGCGGTGCGTGCAACCCTGTGTCGGGAGGGACAACGGCGCGTGGGCACTGCGGATCGGCGGCATCGCGCTCGCCGTGGCGATGGTCCTGGCCATGCTCCCGGGTGTCGCGCTGGCATCCGGCGCGCCGTCCACCGATGGTCTGCTGCCCGGTGGGCAGACCGTGGGATCAGGGACAGAGTCGGCGACGATCTACCGCGACGCCGCTGGCATCCCTCACGTCTATGCGACGACCCTGGCAGGGATGTGGTTCGGCGACGGGTGGGCGCAGGCGCAGGACCGCCTGTTCCAGCTCGAGCTCACCAGAGCGGCGGTCCTCGGGGACCTCTCCGGGCTGTTCGGGCCGGGTGAGCTGTCCACGGACAAGGCGCAGCGGCTCTTCTACTACACGACAGCAGAGTACGCGCAGCAGTACAGCGAGCTCACAACAGCGAACAAGCTCGCGCTCAGCGCGTACGCGGACGGTATCAACGCCTACGTCGACCAGGCGTACGTCTCATCCAGCAGCGAGGCGGCGATGGTGCCAGTGCAGTTCTGGGCGCTAGGGGAAGAGTACGGCATGACAGGTCCTTATCCCTTCACGCCGTGGACGCCGATCGACACCATGGCCATCGCCGTCTATCTCACCCGAGCGTTCGGCACCGGCGGGGGCTACGAGCTGACAAACCTGTCGCTTCTCCGGTACTTGACAGCGTATTTCACGAAGAGCGGGGCGACCGACCCGGCGACCCAGGCAATGGCGGTCTTCAACGACGCGCGCTGGATCACAGATCCAACGGCCCCCACCACGGTACCGAGGACCTGCGCCGACGGTCCGGTGCTCGAGAGACCGAGCCAATCCTCCCCGCACAAGTGCCTGGGCGCAGGATCCGCTGGAGCGCCGCACGAGTTGAACGCGCCGTCCACGGCCTCGTCGGCCAATGCCCGTGGGGCGAACGGCGAGGGACAGCAGCTCTCGAGGCTCGACCACGCTCCGCTGACAAGCGTCGTCGAGGCGGCCACAGTGCTCCGCACGGACGAGAACCTTCTCTTGCACCGTGGCGTCACACTCGACGTGCTGGCGCACGGGGGCTCCAACGGCGTGGCCGTGGCCCCTTGGCGGTCGGCCGACGGCCACGCGTTGCTCTGGGGAGCCCCGCAAGAGGGGCTCGGCACGCCAAGCGTCGACTACGAGATCTTCCTCCACGGGCCGGGCTATGACGCGTCGGGCATGGCCATCACCGGGGAGCCATTCGTCCTGATCGGGAAGAACGCCAACGTCGCGTGGACCACGACCAGCGAGGGTCTCACAACCCAAGGCGTGTTCATCGAGAAGGTGAGGTTCACCCCTGGCCCCACACCGGAGCCGTCGACGTATCTATTCGACGGGAGATGGGAGCCGGTGCAGGTGGTGGCCGAATCGATCCCGGTTGCGGGTACGACCCCGCAGCCCTACACGATCTACCGGACCAACAACGGGCCGATCTTCTCCACCGACCCGTCGGCGGGCACCGCGTACAGCATGGACTTCACCTCGTGGATGAAGGAGTACAAGTCTCTCGAGGGGTTCGCTGGCCTCGGTGCTGACACCACACTGATGTCCTTCCGCCACTCGATGAGCGAGATCGTGACCGCGCACAATTTCTTGTACGCCGACCGTCAGGGCAACATCGCCTACTTCGCGGACGGTCTCATACCGTCCACACCGTCCCCATTCACACCGAGCTACAACCCGCAGCTCCCGCACCTCGGCACAGGGAGCGAGCAATGGGACAAGTTCGTCCCGTTCACAACAATGCCGCACAGCGTCAACCCCGGCCAGGGGTACCTCGACAACTGGAACACGAAACCGGCGGCGGGCATCTACGCGCAGACAACTGGTCCGGGCCAGTGGGGGACGATCTACCGCTCACAGACAATAAGCCGGATGCTGAGCGCGAGCACGAACATCTCCGTCGGCTATCTGGAGAGCGTCCAGCATTCAGTGGGTACCATCGACAACAGTACAACGCGACCTGCGGCGCCGTACTTCATTCCCTACCTCGAGAGCGCCTACCAGCTCTTGGAGAGGGAAGGCAGCCCACTGGTGAGCTCGGCGACTCACCCCGACCTGTCGGCAGCCATGAGCACCCTTGCAGCCTGGGCGAAGACCTTCACATCCGGCAATCCGCCCACGATCGGGAGCCCGGCGATGTCGATCTTCGTCAACTTCCTGCACGCGCTCGACCGGAATCTCTTCGGGGGAGGCGTCAGCCCAGGCGAGCAGTACGTAGGGACCGTGAATTTCGCCGAGGGCACACTTGGCCTCGGTACCTATCGCGGGCTCACAGACATGACGAGCTACAACTTCACGTACCACATCCTGGCCAAGGTCAGCGGGATCGTTCCCTGCACACGGCTGTGCTACACCGGCACATACTTCGGCGGGCACCAGGCGCAGATCCTCGTGGAGAGCCTCAACGACGCCATCTCCATCCTCTCGGGCACGGGGTCGCAGCTCGGGCACACAACAGTCCCTGGGTTCGGAACCACGACAATCGGTGCGTGGGGCTGGCAGCCCACGCAGAACGTGACATGGAGCGGAAGACTGACACCGGTGGCCCGTGCGGCAGGCATCACACTCAAGTCAGTCTGCGGCACCAGCGCGGAGCAGAATCGAAGCACCTACTACATCGACATGGACATGGCTCCTGTGCCATTCGGGGTGGAGCTCATGCCGCCGGGCGAGAGCGGGTTCATCAGCGCCACGGGGGTTCCCTCGACGCACATCTGCACACAGGTGCAGATGTTCAACGACTTCCAGTACGCACCCTTCGGATCGAGCGTGTCCGGGGTGACGCCGCCGTCGGGGCCGTCACGGGGCGGCACGACGGTCACCATCCGGGGCCACAACCTGACAGCAGCGTCGGAAGTGTACTTCGGCACAACCCCCTCCCTCGAGATTGGACACGAGTCGTCGACAACCCTCAGCGCGGTGGTCCCCCCTGGCTCGGGGACCGTAGACGTCCGGGTCGTGACCCCCTTCGAGCCCGGAGGGACGACGCCCAACCCTTACGACCGGTTCAGCTACTCGCCGCGCCACGTGCACGCGTGATGAAGAGGTCTGACCGCACCCCGGGGTAGCAACGAGCGACCGGTCCGCTGGATGCCCGAGGACGCCCGACCGCGCCGCACCACGCCGCACCCGAGCGCCTACCCGTCGATGCCCCGCGGCAGCTTGGCAGGATCCCAGCCGAGGAGCGCCACCGCCTGTCGGAAGGCGTAGCGGTCCGTCATGCCCGCGACATAGGCGACGGCAGCCTCGACCGCGCGTGGCTCGCCCGCGCCCATCCCGCCGGCCTCTTTCACCGCGGGGATCGCATTGGGCCGGTCGATGTAGTGCTCGACGAGCGCGCGGAGCACCGCGACGACGGCCCGTGCCTGGGCGACCGACGCCTCCCTCAGGTAGATGTGCTCGTAGTTGGCAGCCCGGAAGGCCGCGAGTGCGTCAGCCGTCAGCGCGTCCATCCCGACGCGTCCGGTGTCGAGGATCGTGCGGGCCAGCGCATCGATGAACGCGCCGAGCTGCGCGCTGCGCCGGCGCCCGCACCGCTCCTGGACCACCTCGGGCAGCATCGAGCCGGAGACCACGCCTGCGAGCACCGCGTCCTCCCAGTCGTGGCAGACGTAGGCGATGCGGTCTGCCCAGCTCACGACCTCCCCCTCCACGGTCGCCGGCGCCGGCCTCGACCAACTGTGGTTGCGGATGCCGTCGGCGGTCTCGGCGCACAGGTTCAACCCCGACAACGACACGTCCGCGCCCCAGGGCGCGTGGTCGAACCCGCCGGGCAGGAACGGGTCGAGCGCGTCCTCGCTCGCGTGGCCGCCAGGACCGTGGCCGCAGTCGTGCCCGAGCGCGATTGCCTCGGCGAGCGCCACGTTCAGCCGGCAGGCGCGGGCGACGCTGACCGCGACCTGCGCCACCTCGAGCGCGTGGGTGAGCCGGGTCCGCTGATGGTCCTCGGGGAAGACGAAGACCTGGGTCTTCCCGGCAAGGCGGCGGAAGGCGGTGGAATGGAGGATCCGGTCCCGGTCCCGCTCGAAGCAGGTCCGCCACAAGTCGGGCTCCTCGGGGTGCGGCCGTGCCCCCGCGCCGCAGCTGCGGGTCGCCCCGGGCGCGAGCGCCTCGGCCTCAGCCTGCTCGCGCGCCTCGCGCCTGGCGCCGGCGAGGCCCGGCGGGGCGGCTGGCGGCACGACCGCCGCCGCGTCGCCGTGCGCGTACCGCACGTCACCGCTCGAGAAGCCCTCCATCGTGGACGCCCAGCGCTGCGCACGGTCCATGAAGGAGAGTCTGCCGCGGCGCTGTATCGTCGGTGGGGCCGCCCGCACCGTCCGGGGGCAGCACAGGCGGCGCCCGCCCGGGTGCCACACGACCGAGGAGCCAGCGTGGACGTACGGATCGGGATCGTCCAGACCCCGAAGGAGCTCGAGGTGGAGCTCGGCGAGGACGCGGACCGCGACAAGCTGCTGGCCGACATCGAGGCCGCGCTGGCGGGTGACGCAGTGCTGTGGCTCACCGACCGGCGGGGCCGGCGCGTCGGCGTCCCGGTCGCCAAGGTCGCCTACGTCGAGGTCGGTGCGCCCACTCCCGACCGCCGCGTCGGCTTCGGCGCGCCGTAGGGGCCGGAGGGAGCGGGCTTTCGTGGTTGACGCTCGGCCGTTCCCGCTCCTGGACCACCGGCTGCTCTTCGTCACCGGGAAGGGCGGGACGGGAAAGACCACGGTCGCAGCCGCGCTCGCCCAGCTCGCTGCGGGTCGCGGCAAGCACGTGCTCGCGTGCGAGGTCGACGCGAAAGGGGACCTGACTTCGCTCTTCGAAGCGGCCCCGACGGACTTCGCCGGGCGCGAGGTCGCGCCCGGGGTGGTGGCCATGTCCATGGACACCGAGGCGTCGTTGCGGGAGTACCTCAAGCTGCAGCTCCGGATCCCTGTCGCGACCAGGCTGGGCCCCCTCGCCAAGGCGCTCGACTTCGTCGCAGCGGCAGCACCAGGGGTGCGGGAGATCTTGACGGTCGGCAAGCTCTGCTACGAGGTGCGCGAGCGCAACTACGACCTCGTCGTCGTCGACGCCGCGGCCACCGGCCACATCGTGAGCCAGCTCGCCGCGCCCCAGGCGATCAACGACCTGGTGAAGGTGGGGCTGATCCGCTCGCAGACCGACTGGATGCTCGAGATCCTCTCGGACCGCCGCCGCACCGGCCTGGTCGCCGTCACGACGCCCGAGGAGATGCCGGTGAACGAGACCCTCGAGCTGGCCGCGCGCATCCGCGCCGAGACGACGGTGGAGCTGTCCGCCGTGGTCGTCAACCGCGTGCTGCCCGAGCTGTTCGGTCTGCACGAAGAGGAGGTCTTCGACGCGGTCTACGCCCACGCAGCGGAGGTCTCGAAGCTGCTCGGCGGTGACGCGGAGCCGCTGCTCGAGGGTGCACGCCTCGCGGTGACCATGCGCAGGACGCGTGCCGAGCACCTCCAGCGCCTGCGCGAAGGGCTCGCGACCGAGGCGGCCTCCGCCGACGCGGCGGCCCCCGTGCTCTACGTGCCCTATCTCTTCGCACGCGCGCACGGCCTTCGCTCGATGCACCAGGTCGCCGCGGCGCTCGGAGAGGAGCTCGGCCTGTGACGCCCCGACTCACGAGCCTCCCCGGCCTTTCCGGCATGCCGGGCCTGGCACGGCGTTCGGGCACGCCCGGCCGCCAGACGCGCGCGCCGGGCCGGCGAGGGCAGCGTGACGAAGGCGCAGCGCCCGCGCGCCCGGAAGACCTCGACGACCCCGCGCAGCCACCGGGGCGCCCCAAGGACGGGACGCTCGACGGGCTGGTCGCCTCGAAGGAGATCGTGATCGCGTGCGGTCCGGGCGGGGTGGGGAAGACGACCACGGCTGCTGCGACCGCTGCGATGGCCGCCTACCACCACGGGGGCCGCGTCCTCGTGCTCACCATCGACCCCGCGCGTCGCCTCGCCGACGCGGTGGGCCTGTGGGGCGGGCCGGGCGGCGGCGGTACCCAGGCGGGCGGGGGCACCCTGCAGGACGGCCTCCTCGTCCACGGCCTCGGCAACACGGAGCGGCGTGTGCCCGACGAGCTGTTCCGCGCCGTCACCGGGTCGTCGCCGCGCGGCGAGCTCTGGGCGGCGATGCTCGACACCAAGGAAAGCTGGGACGCGCTCATCCGACGGCACGCGCCCGACGCCCGCACCCGCGACAAGATCCTGGCGAACCCGCTCTACCGCAACATCTCCGGCCGCTTCGTCCAGAGCCATGACTACATCGCGATGGAGCGCCTCTTCGATCTGCATGCACAGGGCAAGTACGACCTCATCGTCGTGGACACCGCGCCGACCCGCAACGCCATCGACTTCCTCGACGCGCCCGCGCGCATGGCGGACTTCTTCTCGAGCCGGCTGCTGCGCTGGCTCACGGCGTCCTACCGCTCGCGCGTCGTCAACCTCGCCTCGCGCCCCTTCTACCAGGTGGCCGACCGGATCCTCGGCACGCAGTTCCTCGGCGACATCGCGGAGTTCTTCCTCCTCTTCCAATCGATGTACTCGGGCTTCGTCGAGCGGGCCGAGGCGGTCACGCGGTTGCTGGCGGACCGGCGCACGACGTTCCTCGTGGTGTCGACCCTCGAGGCCACGCCGGTGCGCGAGGCCGAGTACTTCGCCAGGGCGCTGGTCGCGCGGAAGCTGCCTCTCGGGGCGATCATCTTGAACAAGGTGCTCCCGGCGTACTTCCGAGACCGGGACGCCGCCACGCTCGCCGAGCAGCTGCGCGACGGCGCGCCGTCGGTCGCCGAACGGCTCGGCGGGCGGCTCGGCACGGACCCCGACCTCACGGCGCGGGTCCTCGGCGAGGTCGCAGAGAGCTTCTTGAACTTCGGCGTCGTCGCTCGGCGCGAGGCCGAGCAGCAGGCGGAGCTCGCCACGAGGCCCGAGGTGCTCGCCACCGTGCCGTTCTTCGACGCCGACATCGTCGACATGGAAGGGCTCCTCGGTCTGGGCGCGATGATGTGGAGCTGACCGGGACGAGGGGACCGCATGGCGCCATGACACCGTCGCGCGGGCCGGATGGACTGGAATACGTCGGTGCTCGACTACCACCTGCACCTGTGGCCGCACTCCCAGCGCGACGCGCCCCTCGCGATCGCACAGGTGGCCGCCTACTGCGAGCGCGCCGAGCGGGCCGGGGTCGCCGAGGTCGCCCTCACCGAGCACCTCTTCCGCTTCGTCCAGGCCGATCGGCTCCTCGGCGGCTTCTGGGACGACGAGGACGTGCCCGTCCACCTGCGCCGGTCGATGGCCGAGTACTGGCGGTTCCACGTGGCGGCCGACCTCGACCGCTACGTCGAGACCGTCCTGGAGGCGAAGCGCCAGGGCCTTCCCGTCGTCCTCGGTCTCGAGGTCGACTACTACCGCGGCCGGATGGCGGAAGTGGCGGCACTGCTCGACCAGTACCCCTTCGACGTCCTCTTGGGTTCGGTCCACTGGGTCGACGGCTGGCGCTTCGACGACCTCGAGGACGCGGTCTCCATGGCTGAGTGGTCGACGAGGCAGGTCGACAGCTGCTGGGACGCGTACACCGGCGCCCTTGTCGAGCTGTCGGAGACGGGCGTGTGCGACGTGTTCGCACATCCCGACGTGATCAAGGTCGCCGGACGGGTGCCCGGGCACCCCGAGGAGTGGTGGGACCGGATCGCGGAGGCCACCGCCAAGAGCGGGATGGCGGCCGAGGTGTCCTCGGCGGGCTGGCGCAAGCCGGTGGCCGAGCAGTACCCGGCGGAGGGGCTCCTTGCTCGGTTGGCCGCGCGCGCGGTGCCGTTCACCACGGCGTCGGACGCGCACCGCCTCTCGCACGTGGCCGACCGCGTCGGCGAGCTCCACCAGCTCCTCGCGTCGGTCGGCGTCAGGCACGTGACCGGCTTCCGCCGCCGCCAGCCGCACACGCTCGCGCTCGCCGGCCCGCAGCCTGCCGGCCCGCAGCTCGCCGGCCCGCAGCCCGCCGGACCGCAGCCCGCCGGACCGCATGCCGCCGGCCCGCCCCCAGCAAAGGCCTGGCCGTGACGACGCCGGCGGAGCTCGCGCTCACCTGCACCGATCTCACCCCGTCCGAGCTCGCGCACCTCCAGCGGCTCCTCGGGTCCTGGTCGGTCCTCGCCGACCTGTCCTTTTCGGACCTCCTGCTCGTCGTTCCGACCTCGCCGATCCCCGGGGAAGAGCCCGGGTTCGTCGTGATGGGCCAGATCCGGCCGAGCAACCGCCCGACGCTGCTCGAGGAGGACCTCGTGGGACAGACCGTGCGGCGGTCGTCGTGGTCGTTGGCCGCCGCGGCGCTGGAGCGAGGGGAGGTCGTCCGAGGCGCGGTCCACCACCCCTTGATCGGCGAGTCGGTGCCCGTCGAGAACGTCCCCGTGCGCTTCGGCGACAGGGAGATCGCGGTGATGGTGCGCGTGTACTCGCGGGCGGTGGCGACCCCGATCAGCATGTACGAGAAGAACTACTTCGACGTGTTCGGCCGGCTCGTGCAGATGATCATCGACGGGGAGTTCCCCTTCGCAGAGGAGGACGTGGGCACCGAGGAGACGCCGAGGGTCGGCGACGGGTTCGTGCTCGTCGACGGCGCGGGCCGCATCGAATTCGCGTCACCCAACGCGATCAACGCCCTCCACCGCATGGGCGTCTACTCGACCCCCGAGGGGCACGACTTCACAGAGCTCGGCGTCGAGACGTCGGCGGTGCGCTGGGCGCTCACCGCCTGCCGCCCGGTCGTCGAGGAGGTGGAGCGCCGACCCGACGTGATCGTGCTGGTGCAGTGCATCCCCCTCCTGCGCCACCACGTCGCCAACGGCGCGGTGATCCTGCTTCGCGACGTCACCGACGTGCGCCGGCTCGACCGCCTGCTCCTCTCGAAGGACGCCGCGATCCGAGAGGTGCACCACCGGGTCAAGAACAACCTTCAGACGATCTCCTCGCTCCTCAGTCTGCAGGCGAGACGCCTCTCGTCTGCCGACGGCAAGGCAGCGCTGCAGGAGGCCGAGCGGCGAGTGCGGTCGATCGCGGTGGTCCACGAGATCCTGTCGAGAGACCCGGGCGACCAGGTGCCCTTCGACGACATCGTCGGGTCGCTCGTGCGGATGGCCCAGGACTCGGTCGTCTCGTCGAACCCTGTCGAGATCACCGTCGAGGGCGATCTCGGCGAGGTGACCGCCGACGTCGCCACCCCTCTCGCCGTCACCCTCGCGGAGATCCTGCAGAACGCGGTCGAGCACGCGTTTGGCGCGGTGAGCGGCTCCGCGGGCGCCGACCGCGACCGCGACGGGAACGGCACAGGGGCCCAGGCCCAGCCGGTCGGCCACGTGAAGGTGACCCTCGCGCACGGGGCCCGGGGCCTCGAGGTCACCGTCCGAGACGACGGCCGGGGGCTCGAGCCCGGATTCGACATCGAGCGCACGACCAGCCTCGGACTGTCGATCGTCCGCGACCTCGTGGTGAGCCAGCTCGGCGGCTCCATCACGATGGGCACCGCCGAGGGCGGGGGCACCGTCGTAGAGATCCGGCTCCCGCCGTCGCAGCGCTGAGCGCCGACGCTGAGCGGACGCTGAGCGATGGGCCGGGAGCTCGGCTGCCCGGCGTGCTCAGCGCCCGAGGGACACCGAGGTGATCGAGCGCGACGGCGTGGCGGACGCGCTCGAGCTGCGTCGGGCGGCCAGCCACACCTTGCGCAGCTTGCGGCGCTCCTCCTCGGAGGTCCCGCCCCAGACGCCCGACTCCTGATTGGTCGCCAGCGCGAAGTCGAGGCACGGCTCCAGCGCCTCGCAGGTTCGGCACACGCGCTTTGCGGCCTCGATCTGCTCGATCGCCGGGCCCGTGGACCCGACGGGGAAGAAGAGGTCGGGCTCGGTGTTGCGGCAGGCAGCCACACGGCGCCAGTCACCGGCGTCCCAGTCGACCGTCCGGTTCCACATCAGTGCCATACGTCGGTCCTCCGATTGTGAACGAATTCACATATCCGGCCGAAAACAATAGCCGTTGTGCGATCTCGATCTCTGGGGATTATAGGCAAACGACTCGGAATTGCAAGGAGTGACGGGTGGCCGCCCTCCTCTTCCGGCGGGGTCGTCGCGGCGTGCCCGCACCTCGCGAGCGCAGGCCGGGAGGGCCGAGCCCGAGCGCCGCGCCGGAGCCCACGCGTCTGCGCGGCCGAGCCCCGGCTGGGCCCGGCGGCGCAACACCCGTAGGTCACAGGAGTTGCTATACCCGGCACTTGTGAGGTCGAAAACAGTTGTCCGTCACAACTTCGCCTGAGCGTAACGCTTCAGACGCGCGCTGCGCGTGCGACCCGCCGGGGAAGGCGGGATGGGCGCGGATGGGGCGCGGATGGGGCGCGGATGGGGCGCGGATGGGGCGCGGATGGGGCGCGGATGGGGCGCGGGAGGGTGGGGACGGGCGCGGAATGGCGAGGACCGCGCAGCGTCGTCAACAATGCGACCATGCACGTCGTCGTCTGCGTGAAGCAGATCCCGGACCCGGCCGTGCCGGCGTCGCTCCAGCCGGACACCTACACGCTCGACCGGTCAGGCAAGCTCATCATGGACGACGCCGACTCCTACGGGGTCGAGATGGCCCTGCAACTGGCCGGGGACGTCGAAGGGAGCGACGTCACGCTCGTCTCGATGGCCCCGGGCGGCGAGATCTCGGGGCTTCGCACCGCGCTCGCCATGGGCGCGGCCAAGGCGATCCTCGTGAGCGATCCCGCGCTCGCGGGGTCCGACGCCCTCTCCACGGCCAAGGTGCTCGCCGCTGCGGTCCGCCGCGCCGAGCCGGACCTCGTCGTCGCGGCCACCGAGTCCACCGATGGCTACACCGGGACGCTGCCCGTCCAGCTCGCCGAGCTGCTCGGCATGCCGTCGGTGACCTTCGCCAAGCGCGTGTCCACCGACGGCACGACCCTCAGGGTCGAGCGGCAGACCGAGGCCGGCTACGACGACGTGGAGTGCCCGCTGCCCGCGTTGGTCACGGTGACCGCCGGGGTGGTCGAGCCCCGCTACCCGTCCTTCAAGGGGATCATGGCGGCCAAGTCGAAGCCCATCGACGTGCTCGGCCTCGCCGACCTCGGCATCGACGCCTCGGAGGTAGGCGCCGCCGGCGCGCGCCAAGAGGTGGTCGACGTCGCCGACGCCGAGTCGCGCGGTGGCGGCGAGATCGTGGTGGACGAAGGCGACGGCGCGCAGCGCATCATCGCCTTCCTCGAGCAGCTGAAGGTGATCTGAGATGGAAAAGATCTGGGTGCTCGCGGAGTCCGCCGAGCAAGGCCTCACCCCCCTCACGCTCGAGCTGCTCACCGAGGCTCGCTCGCTCGCCACCACCGTCGAAGCCGTCGCCTGGGGCCCCGACACCGCGTCGCACGCGGCCACGCTCGCAGAGTACGGCGCGTCGCGCGTCTACGACGTGGGCGACCTCGCCGGTGCGCTCCCCGGTGCGCCGGTCGCCGCCGCCATCTCGGGGCTGATCTCGTCCGGCGAGCGGCCCGACGCCCTCTTCGTGCCCGCCTCCTACGACGGCCGGGACGTCGCCGGCCGCCTCTCGGCGCGCCTCGACCGACCGGTCCTCACCAACGTGACCGGGCTCGCCTCCCGCGACGGCACGCTCGTCACCGAGCACCCGATCTTCGGCGGCACCCAGATCCTGCACGCGCGCTTCACCGGGGACCCACCGGGCATCTTCGTGGTCCGGGCCAAG
>JAJYYT010000344.1 GCA_021800645.1 Actinomycetes bacterium | reverse complement strand
AGGGCGATGTCGTCCCGCCTGTGGGGGTCGGCCACACGGGCGACGAGCCTGTCGCAAACCGCATCGGGAGGCAGGCCGGAACAGCCGGCGAGCTCTCGCGAGAGTCGCTCCATGCTCGTGTCGATCGGCTCGCCCCTTCTCTCGAGAAGACCATCGGACGTCATGACGAGGAGCGTTCCGGCCTCGAGCGCGACCTCGCCCGCGCGCGGCGAAACGGAGAGCCCGACGCCGATGGGCGGCGCGCCCGGGATCTCGTGCTCCAACCAGGTCGCCGTCCCGTCCGGCAGCAGCACCGCCGGCGGGAGGTGCTCGCTGCGCACGGCGCACAGCCGGCCGGCCGCCGGCTCGGAGACGGCGTGCAGCACGGTTGTCATGTGGTCGAGGCCGCTCGTCTCCATGTAGTCGTCGACCTTGCGCAGCGCCTCCGCGGGCTCGTTCCCGGCGAACACGTACGCGCGCAACGCGTTGCGCACCTGACCCATCCGCATGGCAGCTCGCACGTCGTGGCCCATCACGTCGCCCACCGTGAGGGAGAGGCGCCCGTCGGGCAGGAGCCCGACGTCGTACCAGTCCCCGCCGGTCTCCACGAGGTCGCTCGCCGCCTCGTAGCGGACGGCGACACGGGCTCCTTCCACCTCGGGCAGGTCCGCCGGCAGGAGGGCACGTTGCAGGGCGACCGCAGCGCGGTGCCCCTGCTCGTGGAACCTCGTGCCCTCTATGGCGATAGCAGCGTGGGTCGCGGTGCCCACCACGAGGCGCTCGTCCCGCTCGGAGAACACGCCGGGCTCGCCATGCCCGAAGAAGAGCCCGCCTAGCACCTCGTCCGTGCGGGCCACGACGGGAACGGCGAGGTAGCTGCGCACCGGGGGGTGACCGTGCGGCAAGCCGTGGAACGGAGAGCTGCGTCCGTAGCGCGGATCCTTCGTGACGTCCTCCAACCGGACCGGTCCGAGGCCCCGGAAGGTCGGCTCGAAGACCGGTGTCTTGAGGGGCACGGGGATTTCCCCGAACGCGCTGCGCGGGGCTTCCGACAGGGCGTAGAGCAGGTAATGCTCGTCGTTCTCGTCGCCTCGTCGTAGACCCAGATCCGGGCGAAACTCGCCCCGAGCCACCTCACCATCGCCTCCGCGCAGGCGTGAAGCATCTCCGGCAGGGGGCGGGCGCCCGCGAGTGCCGTCGCGCTGTCCTTCAGCAGGCACAGCACAGCGGACGTCTGCAGCAAGGACGCGCTCTCATGCCTGGCTCCGCCGGAGTGGATCGGCATGCGTGCAGTCTGCCAAGGAATCCGCGGGGGCGCGAGCGCGGTCCGGCGCGCCGGTTGCTGCCGTGACAGGCTTTCGGCTGTGAGAGCACTCGTCTTCCACCACAGCCTCCGTCGCGAGGCCGCGGCGAAGGTGATCGGCAGCCTCGACAGGCGGGGATTCGTCGCGCGGTTCGCGCCTGTCCGCCTCGAGGAGATAGCCGAACCCGCCTTACCCGGGCCCGGCTGGGTCACCTGCGACACCGTCGTGAGCGGGTTGTGCGGCAGCGACGCGAAGCAGATCCTGCTCAACGGCTCGATGGACAACCCGCTCACGGCGATGCTGAGCTTTCCTCACGTCCTCGGCCACGAGGCGGTGGCGCGCCGGTCCGACACAGGCGAGCGCGTGGTCCTCAACCCGTGGCTCTCCTGTGCACCGCGCGGCATAGATCCTCCCTGCGACCCCTGCGCGCACGGCAGGTACCCTTGGTGCAGGAACTTCACCCGGGGCATCGTGCCTCCGGCGCTCCACATCGGCAACTGTGCGGGGGCTTCCGGGGCTCATGCAGAGCGCTTCGTGGCACACGAGAGCCAGTTGTTCGCCGTGCCCGAAGACGTGAGCGACGAGGTCGCCGTGCTCGCCGATCCGGTCTCGGTCTCTCTCCGGACGGTGCTGCTGGCACCGCCGCCGGAGCCGTCACCGGGCACGCCGGGCCGCCCTGTTCTCGTCTACGGCTCGGGCACTCTCGCCTTCGCCGCCGTCGCTCTGGTCCGCCACCTCTGGCCCGGCACGGAGGTCTGGGCCGTCACCCGCCGAGGATCTCGAGCCGAGCTCGCGCTGCAGATGGGAGCATCGGCCGTGCTGCCCTCCGAACCGGAGGCTCTCGTCGAGGCGGTGGCCGAGCTCACGGGCGCACGGATGCACGTCCCGTGGAGCGGCCGTGCCTGGCTGCAGGACGGCCCGGCCGTCGTCTACGACACCATCGGGTCGGTCGAGACCGTCGAGACGTCGCTCAGGATCCTCGAGACGGGTGGCACACTTGTCATAAGCGGAGTGGAGCCGCCGGGCCGCTTCGAGTGGACGCCGCTCTACTTCAAGGAGCTGCGCATGGTGGGTTCGAACGCGTTCGGGATCGAGGACGTGCACGGCGTCCGCAAGCACGCCTTCGAGCACTACTTCGACTGGGTGAGGGACGGTCTCGATGTCTCCCCGGTCGTCACGCACAGCTTCCGCCTCGACGATTGGGCCGAGGCTGTCCTCACCGCGAGCGAGGCGCGTCGCACCGGTGCCGTGAAGGTCCTGCTCAGGCCCTGACCGGAGCGGGTCCGGCTCTAGCGGCCCCGCTTCTCGGCGTGTGGCCTGATGCAGCCTGCCCGCTGGCTACCGAGAGTGCAGGAATCGTAAACTAGAGGTCCCCGATGAGGTTCTATCCCGGCCGCGGCGGCCTTTCGCTCCTTCCTGCCGCTCTGGCAGCTTCCGTGCTCCTTGCGGCATGCGGCGGCCCGACATACGCGGCGCGCGCGGTGAGAACGCGTCGCCCTGCGACGGTCGCCCCAGTCGCCAGCTCCGACACCTTCAACATGCCTGAGCATCCCGTGTTCCCGATCCTCGCGCACCGGGTCCGCCCTCACAAGCGTCGGCGAGTCGTGGTGCAGCCGCCGCCTCCGAGCACGACCGTCGTCACGTCGACGACGGTCGCCACGGGCAACATCCCTCCGCCAGGCTCTGGCGCTCCAGGGCTCGTCGCCGGACGCGTGACGATCTTCGGCGATTCGGTCACGATCGACGCCGCGCCGGATCTCCTGGCGGACATCAAGGGCTCCGTCGTCGACGCCGTCGTCGGTGAGCAGTGGTACCAGGGGGTGGCCGAAGCGCAGAGCCTCAAGTCCGAGGGGCAGCTCGGGGCAGTGGTGGTCGTAGCCCTCGGCACGAACGGACCGCTCACCTGGTCGGACATAACACAGATGATGCAGGTCCTCTCCGGCTGCTCCCGGGTCGTGCTCGTGACGAACCACGTCCCGGACTACTGGCAGAACCCGAACAACGCTCTTCTCGA
>JAJYYT010000343.1 GCA_021800645.1 Actinomycetes bacterium | reverse complement strand
CCGTCCGTCGGCTTGGCTCCTATCTTCCACAGGTCTATGGATAACAGAGCATCGCCGCCAACGCAAGCCGCGCCGGCACGGAGACCAGCGCGCCACGTCACCGATGGAAGACACCTGTACCCAGGTGACGATGAGTCGATCGCCAGCCACGCTGCCGCTGCCGGGTCGGCCCCGGCCGCTTCGAGGTCCGGGCCCGCGTCGAGCGCTTCGCCGAGCCGGGTGTGCTGCTGCTGGCCGAGGGTCCGAGCCACGGGCACCAGCTCGCGGAGGATCTCGGAGCGCTGCTCGACGAGGGCCGGGTCGAGGCGCCCGGTTCCTCACCCTGGCCGAGGACCGCCGCACGCCCACCGTTGACAGCCGGGTTCACGATCACCCGGCCGGGCCTGCTCAACCCTCACTCAGGCCCCGAGCGGCGAGCCAATGTGGGAGCAGGCGCACGAGGGCGTGGTGCCCGGCGCGGGGTTCGTCGCCCTCCGGGCGAGGCCAAGCCCGCGAGTGACGAAAGCTCCATCCGACCCATCCGACCCATCCGACCAGCGCCTCGAGATCTCGAGCCGTTGACAGCCGTAGGAGGTCCCTTCCGCCTGACGTTGCTGCGGCCGACCTGCGCGAAGGCAGCGGTCGGGCCGACGAGCTCGCCGAAGCGGCGCGCTGTCTCCGGGACGATTGGACGCTCCCGGCCACTGCGAGTACTATCAACGCAGCATCAACGGACAGTCAACGTGCTCCCAATGGGGAGGGGGCGCGCCGGTCGAGCACGACCACTGGGGATGGCAATGGGGATGGTCGAGGCACCTTGGAAGGGTGGGCCGCGAGGCGTGCCCGCCGCCGGACCCGCGCTGCGGGCGACGCTCGCGGTGGCGCTCGTGGGGCTCGTCCTGTCGGTCGTGGCAGGACCTGCCTTGGGCGCCGTTCGTGAGCCGAGGGGCCGTGACCGACCGCCCGCGGCGATGCCCGAGCCGCTGCCCCCACCTGCCACCGAGAACCCTTCCTGGTCCGGCGAGCTCGCGTGGGCGTCGAAGAACGGCGTCGACGCCTTCGACGACGTGACCGGCGCGTGGGTCCAGCCGAGCGTGGTCGCCTCCAGCAGCACCCAGTACGCCGACACGTGGGTCGGCGTGGACGGCTACGACGGCAAGCTGCTGCAGACCGGGACCACCGCGTGGACCCACGACGGCACGGTGTCCTACGAGCCGTGGTTCGTCGCCTGGACCGGCACCCCCTCGGGGATGACCGTCATCGACGAGCCGCTGTCCCCGGGGGACCACATGCAGGTGGTGATCGGACGGAGCTCCTCGGGGAGCTGGAGCGTGGAGCTCGACGACCTGACGGCCGGATGGAAGTGGTCCACGACCCTTGCCTACCCGGCCGACGGGTCGACCGCGGAGTGGATCGAGGAGGCTCCCGGCACATGGTCGACAGGGTCGCACTACCAGACGCTCGCCGACTACGGGTCGGCCACGTTCACGACAGTGCGGGCGGACGGGACCGTGCCGGCGACAGTCACAACGTTCGACATCGCACAGAACGGCGCGGTCATCTCGTACCCGTCGACATACGATCCCGCGCAGGGCTCCTTCACCGTCCAGTACGGCCAGCCGGTGCCGGCCGTGCGCAGGATGAGCCCGACGTCCGGACCCTCGACGGGAGGCTCCGCGGTCGTGCTCTCGGGCGCGGACCTGGGATCGTCGCCGGTCGTGCGCTTCGGGGGGGTGGAGGCCACGGTCATACGCAGCACGACAACCTCGGTCGTCGTCCGCACGCCCCTGCACCTGCCCGGCGAGGTGCCCGTGACCGTGCTCGCCGGCTCGAGGCGGGGTGCCAAGACCGCGCTCGAGGCCCCCGCGCGCTTCGAGTACCGGTCGGCACCCGGCTACACGGTCGTGGAGGCGTCGGGAGCCGTGGATGGCTTCGGGTCCGAGCGTGGCGCGAAGGCGCGCCAGGTCCGCGCCGGCAGGGTCGTCGCCGTCGCGAAGGACCCTGCGACCGGCGGGCTCTGGGAGGTCACCTCCCTCGGGGGCGTCTACGACGTCGATGCCCCGGACCTCGGCACACTCACCGCGCTGGTCGAACGGCTCTCGATCGGCCCGGTCTCCGGGATCGCCGCCACCCCGACAGGAGAGGGGTACTGGCTCGTGACCGCCAAGGGAGCCGTCTACGAGTTCGGGGCGGCGGCGTCGCTCGGCACACTGCGTCGCGCACGCCTCGCGTCGCCGATCGCGGGGATCGCGCCGACCCCGACAGGGCACGGCTACTGGCTCGTGAGCGCGAAGGGAGCCGTCTGGGGCTTCGGCGCGGCACGCGCGTACGGCTCGGCCGCGCGCCTGCACCTCGACGCGCCGGTCGTGGGCATCGCCGCGTCCACAACAGGCCACGGCTACTGGCTCCTGACCGCCCGCGGGAAGGTGCTGGCGTTCGGCGCCGCGCACCCCTGGGGTTCCGTCGGCGCGGCGGACCGGACCTCGCCTGCGGTCGGCATCGTGTCGAGCTGACCGGTCCAGTGCATCCGTGCGCGCGAAGGAGCCGACGGGCCGGCTCGCGAGGCGCTGGACCGGGGCGGATGATGTCCCTTGACGTCGCCTGTGGACGTGTGCTCCTCTGTGGCCCCGCCCGCCGACGACGTCCCGTGAGTCGACGGTGGACGTGCGCTGCACCGTGGCACTGCCCTCTTGGGGCCCCTCGACGCGTCGCGGGGGTGTGGTTTGGTCAGAAGTTGAGCGCACGTAGCGGCAACCGTGGCGGGCGCGGGTGAGAATAGGTGGCGTAGCGGTGGCGGGCGCCACCGGGGTGGAGGAGATGATGAGCGCTCAGACGGGAAAGGACTCAGAGATGTTGGCTGCGCTCGAGGCGTCGAGGCGCCTCGAGCGCTCGAGGAGGGCGGCGCTGAACCGGCTGCTCGCAGAGCAGCGGCGCCACGCGGCAGCGAAGGCCGCGCTGCGGCTGGCGGAGGCCCGACTCGACGACGGCTCCCAGACGGCACAGTCGACGCAGACAGGTGCTCGGACATGAGCGACGACCTCGCGGACTACCTGGACTCGATCGACGCGCACCTGGTCGACTACCTGGACCAGGACCGGAACATCTCGTCGGCCGCGGTGCGCCACGTCCGGTGCTACGCGATCGCGCTCGTCGAAGGGCTCGTCGTGCCCGAGCACGTCCACGAGGACTGGCCGGACTTCTTCCCGCTCGTGTTCGCGTTCGTCCTCGCCTATGGCTCGAGCCGCCTCTGTCACCTCGCCCGGCGCGCGGCGATCTTCGAGGCTGCGGCAGACGCCCCGTTGACCGACGACGTCCGCGTGTTCCTC
>JAJYYT010000342.1 GCA_021800645.1 Actinomycetes bacterium | reverse complement strand
GACGACCTCGAAGCCGGTGCCGGGGTGCAGGTCGCCCAGCTCTGCGTCCGTCCGCTCGCCGGATGAGAGCTCCTCGACCATCCGCGGCCTCACGTCGTCGCCCAATGCCTGCAAGGTGCTTCTCGCGATGCAGGGCAACTACGTCAGTTGCGCAACGTCAAGCGCAAACACGCCAGGGCATGTGGAGCGTCTGCGCCGGCCGGCGCCGGCGTCAACCGGTCTCCCGCACGGAGGTGATGAGCTCCAATTCGTCGGCCTTCAGCTCGAGGTTGACGGAGGGAAGGATCTCGGAGAGCTGCTCCGTGCTGCGCGCGCGGGCGATCGGGGCTACCACCGTCGGGCGCGATCGCAGCCAGGCGAGCGCGACCGCAGCGACCGTCGTCTCGTGCGCCGCCGCCACCTCGTCGAGAGCCTCCAGCACCGCTTCGCCACCATTCTCCAGGTACCCCTTGGCATTCTCAGCCCTCGCCGAGTCCGGCGCCGCGGTGCCGGGACGGTACTTGCCGGTGAGGAATCCGCTGGCGAGCGCGTAGTACGGAAGCACGGCAAGACCCCAATGCTCTGCGAGGGGGAGAAGCACCTTCTCGAAGTCACGCTCGACGAGGTTGTAATGGGGCTGGAGCACGGTGAACGGGGCAAGGCCGAGATCCCGCTGGAGCGCGAGGGCCTCGGCCAGTCGTTCCCCTGTGTAGTTGGAGGCGCCGAGATGCCTGACGGCTCCCGATGCGACGAGAGCGTCGAGTGCGCGAAGCGAGTCCTCGAGCGGTGTCTCGGGATCGTCGTAGTGGGCGTAGTAGAGATCCACATGGTCGACGCCGAGCCGCTCGAGCGAGGCGTGTGCCTCGCTCTCGATCGTCTCCGGCCGCAGGTTCCGCGTCGGGCCACGACCTCCGCCGACCTTCGTGGCGACGACGACGCGGTCGCGCAGTCCCCGATCCGCCATCCAGCGCCCGATGATCCGCTCGGACTGACCGTGCTCGACGAGATAGGAGTTGGCGGTATCGACGAAGTTGCCGCCGGCGGTGACGTAGGAGTCGAGCACGGCGCGCGATTCGCTCTCGTCGGCGGTCCAGCCGAAGACGTTCCCTCCGAGGCAGATCGGGAAGACGTCGAGATCGGTGCGGCCGAGGCGTGCCATCAATCCTCCTTGGACGGGCTGAGCGCGCCGTCGCAGCGTCACGGCTCCGACGGCTGTGGCCCGAAAGGCTTCGTGGTCGGGTCGCCCAGCCTACGGCGAGCGACCCGGGCGGCATGCTCGTTCTGGCGAGCGACCGGGGGGCGCAGCTGCGGAGCTGTGGCCGGAAGCTAGGCGCGCAAGGTCGGCTGATCTTCCGAAAGCCGCTGACTCAGAGCACGAGCCGGTAGCAGAGGAGAGGGACCTCCGGTACCGGCGTCCAGTCCCGCTCCGGGCAACGCTCGAACCCGGCTCTCTCGTACATCTTCTGCGCGACCTCCATCCAGGGGGTCGTGTGGAGGAGCACGGCTTTGCATCCGAGCTCCCGGGCTCGGTCCACGCACGCGTCGAGGAGTCCGCGACCGATGCCGCGGCCCTGGGCGCTCGGGAGGACGGCGAGCATCCGGATGCCGGCCTCACCGCCTTCGAGAAGCTCCGCCCAGGGCGAAACAGGATCGGGCACGAGCGTCACGCACCCGGCCAGTCGCCCTTCGGCAGTGGCGACGAGCACCTCGGCTTCGGCAGCCCGCCGGCTGACGGCGCGCAGTTCGTCGGCGTAGCCCTCGCTCATCTGCCCGCCGGGAAGTGCCAGGTAAGCCGCCACGATGAGTTCGCCGGCGTCTTTGTACTCCTCCGGCCGTGCGCGACGGATGTCCATGGACCCAGCCTACGAGCGCCCGGCGCATCCGTTCGAGCCACGGGGCAGACTCTCTCCGTGCCGCGACGCGTGAAGGTGGGAGTGCAGCTGCCCGAGGTGGAGCGGGTCGTGCACTGGAGCGAGCTGAGGGAGATGTGCGTCGGGGCGGAGGCGGCGGGTTTCGATTCTGTATGGGTCGGCGACCACCTCCTCTACAGGGGCGACGACCGCCCCGAGCGGGGGCCGCTCGATGCCTGGAGCGTGCTCGCAGCGCTCGCCGCCTCCACGGAGCGGGTAGAGCTCGGACCGCTCGTCACATGCACCGGTTTCCGGCCCCCGGGCTTGCTCGCCCGGACGGCGGCAGCGGTCGACGACATCAGCGGAGGTCGCCTCGTCCTCGGCCTCGGCTGTGGTTGGAACCGGGCAGAGTTCGAGGCGTTCGGCTACCCGTACTCGCGGCGAGTCGATCGCTTCGCCGAAGCATTCGACATGGTCCGGCGGCTCTTGTCGGGCGAGAGGGTGACGACGAGAGGGGAGTTCTTCGAGCTGCGCGATGCCGTGCTGCATCCCGCACCGCTCAGGCGTCCACCTCTCATGATCGGCTCGAACAGCCCGCGGATGCTCTCCATCGCCCTCCCGCACGTCGAGCGGTGGAACACGTGGTGGGACGACTTCTCCAACACGGCGGAGGGTTTCGCGAAGCTCAACGAGTCCATCACCGCGGCCGCCGAGCGCGCGGGGCGGGACCCGACCGAGATCCACCGGAGCGCCTGTCTTCTCGTGGAGCTCGATCCGGCGACGAAAGAGCGGCGGGTGCCGGACGGCGTGACCCCGGTGCGCGGGGGCGCGGACGCTGTCGCCGCGGCCCTCGACGAGATGGCGCAGGCAGGTGCAGACGAGGTCATCCTCGTCGCCGATCCGATAAACCTGATCTCGATCGACGAGCTCGGGGAAGCGCTCGCCGTACTCGGGAACGATTGAGCACGAAGGGGGCGACACATGGAGCTCTACGTCCTGCCGCTCGGCGACTGCTGTTGCGACTACGAGGTCATAGCGCCGGGAGTGAGCGACGGCAGGCGCGTGCACATCCCCGTCAACGCCTTCCTCGTAAGGCTCGGCGACGACAGCCTCGTCCTCGTCGACACGGGGATGAACCGGTTGCACGTGCGGGATCCTGAGCTGACCTGGCGCGGCACGCCCACGGCCGAGGCGCTCGTCCCGGTGATGCGGAAGGAGGACAGCCTCTTATACAGGCTCGCCGAGCTCGAGATCGCGCCGCAGGACATCTCCTACGTGATCAACACCCACCTGCACTTCGACCACGCCGGCAACAACGACCTCCTCGAGAAGGCGACCTTCTTGGTCCAGCGGGACCACTACGAGCTCGCCAAGGGGAACCCGTCGTTCCCTAACCAGTACTGGAACCTGCCGGCGCTCCGCTACGAGTTGATCGACGGGGCCAGGACGGTGCTCCCGGGGGTGGAGGTGATCCCCACACC
>JAJYYT010000341.1 GCA_021800645.1 Actinomycetes bacterium | reverse complement strand
GAACCTGGTCCTCTACGAGGACGGGCGGCCGGTGGCCACCGTGCCGGACCTCATCACCCTCTTGACCGCCGAGCGAGGCGACCCCCTCACGACCGAGGTGGTGAGCTACGGGGTGCGGGCGGACGTGCTCATCCTCCCGTGCCACCGGCTGCTGCGAACGCCGCGCGCGCTGGAGGTCGTCGGGCCGAGGGCGTTCGGCCTCGACTTCGACGCCGTGCTCCTCGAGGACGGCGCGCGTCCCGGCGCTGGCGCCGTCCGCTGAGCGACCTCTAAGGATCGCGCCACGGGCGTTGGGCCGACCGGCGCTCACGACGCGGCCGGTCCAGGGTCGTACTTCGGAAAGTGCCGCGCGACGAGGCGGACGTCGTTGTTCTCGTGCAGCACGCAGACCTTGCCGTCGCGCACGCAGATCACGTCGACGCCGTGGTTGGACCACGGCTCTCCGGTGGCGGTCGTCGCCGTCTCGTGCCACAGCACCGCAGCCCATTCGCCGTCCACGATCTCGTGCTCGACGTGGAACGAGACGTCGCGCAACAGCTGCCGTGCGAACGCGAAGTAGCGACGAGCCTCGTCGACCCCCTCCAGGTCTGCGTGGGCGAGGAATCGCACGGCGACCCGGTCGTCCATCGTGGCGAGCATCCCCTCGCTGTCGCCGGCCAAGAACGCCGCGTACAGACGGTCGACGACCTCCCTGGTGCCGGTCCCCCCTTCCCTGGTGCCGGTCCCCTCTTTCGCCGTCATCGCGGAGCGCGCGAGAGCAGAGGCGAGACTGTGCGCGCGGTGAGCCGAACGGTCTCGGACAGGCGAGCGCCGTCCACTGGCAAGAGGGCCACCGAATCGGCACCGGCCTCGTAGAGCTGCCTGAGGCGGGCTGCGCACTGTGCGGGCGTTCCGCAGACGGCCAGCCGGTCCAGCCACTCGTCGGGCATCTCTTCCACGAGCGCATCGGCTCCTCCGCGCCCTGAGATCTCGGCGACCGTGGCCGCGACACCCTCGGTGCGCGTGAGGTCGTTGGCCCCGTCCGCGGCGAGGTAGAAGGCGAGGGGCCGGCGGACCGCCTGCCGCGCCCGATCCCCGTCGGGGTCGACCGCGTAGAGGCTGAACACCGTGACCCGCTGGCCGGACGTCCCTCCGTCTCGGCGGGCCGCTCCCTCCTCGATCCGGCGGCGCGCCCAGCGCACGTAGTCGGCGCCGGCGCACACCGAGAGGATCGAGCCGTCCGCGATCTCCCCGGAGAGCTGCAGCATCCTTCGGCCGAGCACCCCCAGGTGGATCGGGACGGCTCCTGCCGGGTGGGCGAGCTCGACGCCGTCGAAGGAGAAGTACTCGCCGCTGCGCTCGAGGCGCTCGCCGCCGAGCAGCTCCCGCAGGGACGTCACGCACTCGCTCACCGCGCTCAGCGGCGATGCGGGCATGCGACCGACCTGGCGGAGCCAAGCCGGCACGCCGAGCCCGACTCCGACGGTCAGTCGTTGCGGGAAGGCACGCGCGAGCGTGGCGACCTCCATTGCGAGCAGCGCCGGGTGGCGCAGCATCGCCGAGACGACGCCGAGCCCGACGCGCACGCGCGCCGTCGAGGCGAGGGCGATTGCCGCACTGCTGATCCCGCCGGTGAAGAAGCAATCTTCGCTGAACCACAACTCGTCGAAACCGAGCGCTTCGGCATCGCGCGTCAATGGTGCGAGCTTCTCTGGAGCGATGGCACTGCCGAGCACGAGCCCGAGCGCCTTTGACTCGTTCACTTCTCCGTCCTTCCCGAGGCCGACCTTCCTGGGGCTGTCGAGCGGTGCCCGCCGAAGCTGACGCCCGCCGGATCGAAGTAGCAACGGGCTTCGGCGACACGGTCGCCTGCGAGCACGAAGGCAACGGTGCACGGCGACGGGCTCGCCGCCGTGAGCCCGCGCTCGGGCTCTCCGGGCGCGAGGAACAGCTCGACGACCGCCGCGTCGTCCCCCGCCACGAGGTTCGGCTGCGCGTCGTCGGAGGGGCTGGTGGCGCACGACCGGAGAACCTCCGCCAGTGCCTTCGCGGCCTCGTCGCCGTCGAGCCAATCGTGCAGCGGGGTGAAGCAGCGAAAGCCCTCAGCCAGCAGGCCGTCGGGTAGCGCGCCGTCCGCGCGCACGGCGTGGAGCAGCTCCGAGACGACCCGGCCACCTAGCCGCGTCCCGGTGACCGTCTGCCCCGGAAGATCTTGCTCTGTGCTCATGTTCCTCCTCAGCCGGTTCGATCGGCGGGAGCAGGCGAACGATCGATGCCCACGTCCTGGACAGGACGGCTCCCGGCCCGGACGCACCACGCCACGTGCCCGCCACCGACGTCGACCCTGGCGACTCCCGTCGCGCACTCGGGAAGCGACCTCGGGCAGCGATCGAGAAAGATGCACGCGCGCTCGCCACCGGTGGTGAGAGGGGGCCCGTCAGCGGCCGACAGCCCGTCTCCAGCGCGCGGTCGCAGCCGCTCACCGCTCCCGCCGCCGCCCAGAGCCCCCGGACGCGGGACGGCCGACACGAGCACCTGGGTGTAGACGTGTGCGGGGGTCCTCAGGACGTCTCGACTCAAGCCCTCTTCGATCAGGCGGCCCCGGTACATCACGACGGTCCGGCTGCAGGTCTCCTCCACCGTCCGGATGTCGTGCGAGATATACACGTACGTGAGGCCGTGCTCGGCTTGCAGGCGGACGAGCAACGCGAGCAGGGCGCGGCGCATGGACATGTCGACAGAGGCCGTCGGCTCGTCCAAGACGAGCACCGACGGGCGAAGAACGAGCGCCCGCGCGATGGCGACCCGCTGACGTTCTCCCCCTGAGAGCTCTCGGGGGCGCCGGCCCAGCCACTCGCGGCGGACGCCCACTTCGTCCATCACGGCAGCGACGCGCCCGTCGGGGTCCGCTTCGTGATGGATTCTGAGCGGCTCGAAGAGGAGCCTTCGCACGGTCCATCGGGGGTTCAGCGCGGTGAGCGGGTCTTGGAACACCGGTTGGACGCGGCGGCGGAACCACAGCAGCTCTCGATCGGACGACGTCGTCACGTCGCTGCCCTGAAAGTGCACGCTCCCGGCCGACGGACGGTCCAGCCGGGTGATGCACCGAGCGAGCGTCGACTTCCCCGAGCCGCTCTCACCGATGACCCCGAGCGAGTCGCCGGCGTAGACCGCGAGGCTGACGCCGTCGACGGCGTGCAGCACGCCGCCGTGGCGAGCGAAGTCTCGCCGGAGCCCGCGCACCTCGATGAGCGCTTCGGCACGGTCCGCCCAAACGCAACCGGGGAGCGGCGCTGCGGCCCCTTGCAGGCCGTCCGACGTGGACGCACCTGCAGACGGCGCCTC
>JAJYYT010000340.1 GCA_021800645.1 Actinomycetes bacterium | reverse complement strand
GGTTGCCGAATGGATCTTCCGTGAAGAAACGCCGCCGGGGTGCCAACTCGTCGTCCCACGCCACCGGCCGGCCGGCCGCCGCCAGGCGCTCGGCGAACGCTTCGATGTCGCTGAGAGCGAGGCCGACGTGCGCCTTGCGCGCGGGACGGAACTCCGCCTCCGCGCCGACGTGGAGCGCGACCGCCCCCGGGCCGGCGAACCAGCAGCCGCCGCGGCGGGCGAGCGCCGGAGGCTTTCCCAACTCCTCGAAGCCGAGCAGTCCCGCGTAGAAGGCGCGAGCCTCCTCCTCTCCGCCTACCGGGATCGCCAGCTGGACGTGATCCATCGCCGACACGGCCGGTGGCAGCTCGCCGGGCGACCGACCGACGGCGAACACCCGCCTGTAGGGCAGAAGGGAGCCGCTCGGCCCCTCCGGGTAGGCCCCCCGCAGCAGCTCGCCGTACTCGGCGAGGAAGGCCGCGGAATCCTCGTCGCCGAGCGCGGACAGGACCGGCCGCAGGGCAGTTCCGCGCATCCACTCGAGCACGGCATCGCGCCCCTCGAGCACATGGAGGTACGTCGTCTCCCACACGTTCGCCTCGAGCCCGGCTCGGGCGAGCTCCTGGGCGTAGTCGGAAGGCTCGTGAGAGGCGGGCCAGCCGCCCGCTCTCTCGCGCAGCCTCGCCGCAAAACGGGGGGCGGACGCGACCCGGCGGAGCAGCTGGTGGGTGGGCTCGGAGAAGTTCGCCGGCACCTGCAGCGCCAACACGCCTCCCGGCGGGAGGAAGCGGGCGAGCCGGCCGACCACCTGCAGGTGGCCGGGAGCCCACTGCAGCATGGCGTTCGAGATGACGAGATCGACCGGCCCGTCAGGCTCCCACTCGCGCACGTCCGCCCGGACGAGGCTGAAGCCTGCCTCGCCTGCATGCCGCTCCTCCGCCTCGGAGAGCATCTCCGGCGAGTTGTCGACACCGACGACCCGGGCCGACGGGTAGCGGCGGGCCAGCTCGGCGGTGAGCGCACCGTTCCCGCACCCGAGGTCGGCGATCTCTCGTGCCCCCGGCACGTCGACCTGCGAGAGCAGATCGAAGAACGGCCGGGACCGCTCGGCGGCAAAACGCCAGTACAGCTTCGGGTCCCACCTCACACTCACCTGCGGCCTCCTCCGCGCACCACTAGCCCCACTCAGCGGGTCCCCGTCCTAGCATCTTGCGACATGGTCACAGCGATCGTGCTGATCACAGCCGAGCCGGCCCGCGTGGCGGCGCTCGGCCAGGAGCTCGCCGACACCGAGGGCGTCTACGCCGCGTACTCCGTCGCCGGTGACGAGGACCTCGTGGCGCTGGTGCGCGCTGTCGGTCACGAAGAGCTCGCCGAGCTCGTCACGAGCCGCATCGCCAAGCTCTCCGGCATCAGCCGCACCCGCACTCTCATCGCCTTCCGCGCCTACTCGAGCGAGGACCTCGCCAACATCTAGCCCGGCGCGCAGCGAGTGCCCCGGGAACCGTTCGGATCGGCCGCACGCCTCATCGATCCCCGAGGATGTCCGCAACTATGCGAGCCGCCTCGTACACCTCGCTGTGGCGCAGGTAGAGCGGTGCAAAGCCGAAGCGGCATATGTCCGGCGGGCGGAAGTCGCCGAGCACGCCGAGGCGCTCCGCCTCCCGCACGATCGCGGCCGCATCCTCGTGGCGTATCGACACCTGAGAGCCCCGCCCGGACGGCTCGGGCGGTGTCGCGAATCGCACAGCTCCCCCGGTGTCCCGGGAGATCACCTCCATGAACACTCGGGTCAGCTGGAGCGACTTCTCCCGTGCCTGCTCGATGGTCACACCCTCGAAGGCGTCGAGACCAGTCTCGAGAGCGGCGAGGGCGAGCACCGACGGGGTCGACGTGAGGAAGGCCGACACGTCTTTCGCGGCCACGAAGTCACGGCCGAAAGCCATGGGATCGGCGTGCCCCATCCACCCCGGGAGCGGATTGGGAAGCCGCCCCTGGTGAGCGCTCCTGACGTACACGAACGCCGGTGAGCCCGGCCCTCCGTTCAGGTACTTGTAACCGCAGCCGACCGCAAGGTCCACTCCGTTGGCCTCGCAGCCGACCGGCACCGCTCCGGCCGAATGGCACAGGTCCCAGATCGCGAGGGCACCCGCGCGGTGCGCCAGGTCCGTGAGGGACCCCAGGTCGAAGAGAGCGCCCGTGCGGAAGTCGACCTGGGTGAGGAACATCGCGGCGACGTCGCCCGCCCCGAGCGCCGCGGGCAGCGCCTCGGGCTCGACGACCCTCAGTTCGGGCTCGCTGGAGAAGAAGCGCCGCATCCCCTGAGCCGCGTACAGGTCGCTCGGGAAGTTGGTCGACGTCGTGAGGAGGGCTCGGCGCTTGCCCGGCGCGGCGGCGAGCGAAGCTCCGAGGATCTTCGCGAGCCCGATCGTGGTGGATTCGCAGGTCACCACTTCGCCCGGTTTCGCCCCTATGAGGCGGGCGATCTTGTCGCCCACACGCCGCGGCCCTTCCATCCACTTGCCTGCGCCCCAGGACCGGCTGGCAGCCTCCCCCCACTCCTTCCCGAGGACCTCGGCAAGCCGCGCCGGCGCGGCGGACGGCATGGCGCCGAGGGAGTTCCCTTCGAGGTACACCACGTCCCCGGGCAGGGCGAAACGCCCTCTCGCCCAGCCGATCGGGTCGCTGCGGTCGAGCTCCTCGCAGCGCTCCCGTGTCCAGCCGATGCCTGCTGTGGTCGCCATAGGGCGGAATCTAGGTCCGTGCCGGCTCATCGCCGCGGCCAGCAGTCCGCTCGGCCTCGCGCCGTCATGTCGCGAGAGGGACGCCGCAACAGCCCCATGAGGGCGCAAGCTCATGGGATGATCGAAGTGCGGCATCTGTGAGGAGGTCGGCATGCGAGTCGGAGTGCTCACCGGCGGCGGCGACTGCCCGGGTCTGAACGCGGCGATCCGTGCCGTCGTTCGCAAGTGCGAGGTTGGCTACGGGGACGAGATCGTCGGCTTCAAGGACGGCTGGAGGGGCGTCGTGACCGACGACTCCATGCCTCTCACGGTCGAGACCTGCCGCGGCATCCTCCCGCGCGGGGGCACCATCCTCGGCACGTCTCGCACGAACCCCTACAAGATCGAGGACGGCGAGCAGCAGGTGCTCGACACCCTCGAGCGCCGCGGCATCGACGCTCTCGTGGTGATCGGCGGCGAGGACACCCTCGGGGTCGCCGACAACGTCCACCGGAGCGGAGCCGCTGTCGTCGGCATCCCGAAGACGATCGACAACGACCTCTCCGCCACCGACGTCACGATCGGCTTCGACACCGCCGTGCAGATCGCTGCCGGCGCCATCGACCGTC
>JAJYYT010000339.1 GCA_021800645.1 Actinomycetes bacterium | reverse complement strand
GACATGTCCGATGGGGCCGTCGGACGCGTGGACGTGCTGACCCTGCCAGACTTCACCCTCCCCGGCGGGGAGGGTGTCTTCGGCAAATCTCCGCCTCTCCTTGCGCAATCCTGTCCACGTCCCGTCCACGTTGGGGCCGGGCAGGCCGTCCGGGTTCAGCGCGTCCTGGCCGAAGTGGAGCCCCCGAGGTCCCACCGGTTGGACGGACGCCGCCTCGGATTCGTAGTCGGCGCTCAGCTCACTGCGAGCGTCGAGCACCCGCGCATTCTCGAGCGCTTCGAACTCCGCGAGCGTGCAGCGCAGCCCGATCTTCTCGGGGTCGGTCTTCTCGACGAGCTCGATCGGAACGAGCTTGCTGGTCATGCGCGGACGGCTCGGTTCGACCACGAGATGGGTGATGGCTTCCGCGTCCGAGGCGATGACCACACGCCGAAGCCGGCCGCATTCGCTGCCTTCACAATGGACGGGCGCACCGAAGATGAAGGACGATTGGCTCACCGGGTACTGCCCTTCGGCTGGCGCGCCGAGTCGCGTGCGCGGTCGCGCGATCCGAGGGGGCCGGTGCCCAGATGCCGCATCACCGTAAGGGAATCTAGCGCGCGCCGAGCGATGGGCCCGTCGCTCGCTCGCGGACACCTCGACGCGTGCGCGGCGTGCGCTCCGTCACGCCGCATTGCCGGCAGCCGCCGGATGCGCGAACGGGCACGCCGTGGCGCGCGTGCACCCCGTGCCCGAATGCCCGTCGTCAGGGCTCAGCCGGCGCGCTCTTCGACGAGAGCCGGTTGAGCAGGCAGGCTCGGGGGCGCCCAGACGTGCACGGCGCCGGGAGGGATCCTGACCCCGACGGGTGCCCCCACGGCGAGCTCGCCGAGCTGTGCGCCGTCTGCCTCGAGCACCAGGCCTGGGCCAATGGCCACGCGCGCCTCCACCCGCTCGCCGAGCCAGGAGAGGTCGTCGAGGATCGCGTCGAAGACGTCGGCTGTCGATCCGGCCACGTGCCCGGCCACGTTCGCCAACGACACCGCGACGTCGGAGGGCCGGACCCGCCACAGCACGCGAGCTCCCGGGGGAAAGTCGCCGGTGGGTGCCCGCAGGAGGGTGCCGCCGTCGCAGCGCAGCCGGCCGTCGTCCGTGACCGACGCCGAAGCGACGTTGCGCACGCCGAGCAGCTTCGCGACCTCCTGGGAGCGCGGGCGGTCGTAGACGTCGCGGGCCGGCCCCTGCTGCAGGACCCGGCCGTCTGCCACGACGACGACCTCGTCGGCGAGCAGAGCCGCCTCCTCGGGGTCGTGGGTGACGAGCACCGTCGAGATCGCGGCGCGGCGCTGGAGCTGCCGCAGCTCCCGACGCAACTCGACGCGAACAGGGGCGTCCAGGGCGGAGAACGGCTCGTCGAGCAGCAGGACGTCGGGCGAGCGGGCGAGCGCCTGGGCCATGGCGACCCGCTGTCGCTGACCCCCTGACAGCTCGGAGGGAAGCCTGCGCTCGAGCCCCTCCAGATGGAGGGCTTCGAGCCAGTAGGCCGCGATCCCCGGGTCCGCATCGCGGGCGAAGACCACCTGCTCCCAGACGTTCAGGTGCGGGAAGAGCCCGAAGCCTTGGCCCACGTAGCCGATGCGCCGTCGCTCGACCGGGATCGTCTCGACCTGGTGCTCCCCGTAGGCGACAGGCCCAGGACCCGGGCCGTACAGGCCGCAGAGGCAGCGCAGGAGCACGGACTTGCCGGAACCGGACGGCCCGAGCACGGCCAGGCGCAGGCTCTCGGCGCGGTGGGCCGCCGAAAGCCGGAAGTGGCCGAGTCGCCAGTCCACGTCGAAGCGTAGCGGGGCAGGCGCCGGAGGGTCCGGTCGTCGCGGCAGCGGCACGGCGTTGGTGTCACGCCGATGCCGCCGGTAGCGCAGGAGCGCGAGCCGGCTGACCGCCACCGCCACGGCCGCGACGCCAAGGGCGAGCGCCGTCGGTGCGACGGTTCCCGGCAGGCCGGTCGAGGCGAACTGGATGTAGGTGTACACGTTGAGCGAGGAGGGGTGGTACGCGACGACGACGGTCGCGCCGTACTCGCCGAAGGCCCGCAGCCAGGCGAGCACCATCCCTGCCCGGATCCCTGGGGCGGCGACCGGGACCTCCACGCGCAGAAAGCGCGCAAGCGGGCCGTGGCCGAGCGCCGCCGCGGCATCGCTGAGCGCGGGGTCCACCGCGCCGAAGGCGGCTCGGGCGCTCACCACGAGAAAGGGTGCGGACACGAACGACTGGGCGAGCACCACCCCGGTGAGCGACTCGGTCAAATGCCCGCCGAAGAAGCTCCCGATCGGCGTGTACGGCCCGAGCACGTAGATGAGAAGGATCCCGCTCATGACGGGCGGCACCGCCAGCGGCACCATCACGAGCGTCGCGAGCAGCGCGACGTGCGGACCCCTGCGGCGTGCGAGGACGTAGGCGAGGGGCACCCCGAGCAGCGTCACCACGGCGGTGGCGATGGAGGCTCCCTGGAGCGACACCCAGAAGGCCGGGAGCAGGCCGGGGTCGTGGAACCCACGCGCCGGGGTGGTGGCGAGCCGGTACAAGAAGTAGACGATGGGCGCGCCCAGGTAGACGAGCAGGAGCGCCCCGAGCCAATGGAGGGGGCTGCGCAGGCCCCCCCGCATCACCGCTCGATGACCTTCCTCAGGGCCGCCGGCACCGCCGACTCGTCCCCGGTCAGCTTCGGGCTGGCCAGCTCCGTCAGGCCGTGCTCGGCGAGCAGCCTCCTCGCCGGCGGCGACAGGAGATAGGCGACGAAGGCGACGGCGGCCTCGGGGTGCGGGGCCTTCGACAAGATCGTCAGGGTGAAGTCCGCCTTCTCGGACACGCCGCTGAGCGCCACGAACGGGAAGTGCGCGGCCGACGCCTCGACGGCGTAGAAGAACCCCGCGTCGAGCTGACCGGCCTGCAGGCGGCCGACGAGGCTTGTCTCTGTGAACACCGTTGTCTTCCTCGCCACGATGGCCCCGACGGCGGGGTCATCGTGCTGCCTCGCCGCCTCCCTCAGGGCGTCGACGGTCAGCCGGCCCTTCGGATCTGTGACCGGGTTCGTGCGCCCCACCAGGAAGCCTCGCTTCGTGATCACCTTCCACCACGGCCGGTGCTCGATTGTCGAGGCGTACCGGTCCGCCGGTTCGTACCCGAGGACGAGGGAGGTGGTGGCGAACGTGAGGTACCACCTGACCCAGTTCCCGTTGGCCGATCCCATGAGCTGGTTGTCCGATGTCGGCGCCGCGCTCCAGAACACGTCAGCCTTGTGGACGCCGCCTTTGACCTCTTGGGCCAGCCCTGTCGACCCGCCCGAGATGTCTGTCACCGTGT
>JAJYYT010000338.1 GCA_021800645.1 Actinomycetes bacterium | reverse complement strand
TGCAGGCGTGGTGATGACGGCCACGGGAACCTCCTCGACGTGCGACACCGCCGGCACTTCCCACTATGGGACGGCCGCGACAGCGCAGTAGGGTCGATCGTCCCTTGTCCCGACCCTGCAGGCCCGAAGAGAAGGTTCGCTCTCTTTCGCTGCCTCCGCCCTGGGTACGGAGAGACGGACCTCGAGCCCAGCGATGCGCGTAGCCTTCCCGTCGCGCTCGTCCCTCTCCTCCTCTTGCCGGCGGCCGTGCCGCTCAGCCCCCTACGTCATGAGGCTCGGGGGCACGCCGCTTCACGCGTCTTGTACGGGGACCGCCTCGTAGAGCCGCACGCCGAAGTCGGCGCCGCCCTCGACGACCTCGCCGCCGAGCGTCACTGAGGAGGCGGGCGCGATGGGAGCGCAGCGGTCCCGGGCCTCGGCGTTCGAGGAGCTCGCCGCCCGCTACGACGCGTGGTACGACACCGCGCACGGGCAGCTGCTGTTCTCCCTCGAGCTCGCCTGCCTGCGCCCGCTCGTCCCCCCGGGACCCCGTCCCCGGCTCGAGGTCGGTGTCGGCTCGGGGCGTTTCGCCGCGTCCCTCGGCCTCGAGATCGGCATCGATCCTGTCCGGTCGCCGCTCCGCCTCGCCGCCGAGCGCTCGGTGGCGGTGGTCCAGGGAGCCGGAGAGCACCTGCCGTTCGGTGACCGCACCTTCGGCGCAGTGGTCATCGTCGTCACGCTCTGCTTCGCCGACGACCCTGCTGCCCTCCTCGGCGAGGCGAGGCGGGTGCTCGCCCCCTCGGGCCGCCTCGTCAGCGGCGTCGTCCCGCTCGACAGCGCCTGGGGCCGCCGCTACCGAGCGCAAGGACGCGCCGGCCACCCCTTCTACCAAAACGCCCGGTTCCTCACCTTGGCCGAGCACCGCCGCACCATCGCAGGTGCCGGCTTCACGATCACCGGCGCCTGCTCCACGCTCACCCAGGCTCCGAGCAACGACCCGGTGGGGGAGCAGGCGCACGAGGGTGCGGTGCCCGGCGCCGGGTTCGTCGTCTTCCAGGCGAGGCTGCTGTAGGCGGTGTAGGGGCCGCAGCGCAGCTCCGGGCCGCAGCGCAGCTCCGGGCCGCAGCGCAGCTCGATTACGATCTCCAACATCCGATCCCGACCCGTGCCCCGGGTTTCTGCGCCGAGCCGACGACGAGGAGCCACCGTGACGACGAACGCTTTGGCCGGCGGCTCAGCCAACGAGGAGCAGGAGCGGTTCTGGAACGACGTGGCCGGCCCGCTCTGGGTGGCGGCGGAGGAGGAGACCGAGCGTCACACCGGTCCCTTCGGCGCGGCGGCCCTCGCGGTCGCGGCGCCGTCAGCAGGCGAGGCGGTCCTCGACGTCGGGTGCGGGTGCGGCTCCACCACGGTCGCGTTGGGAGCCGCGGTCGGTGCCGGTGGCAGCGTGCTCGGTGTGGACCTGAGCGCGGCGATGCTCGCCCGAGCCGAAGAGCGGGCTGCCGCGAGCGGGTCGACGCATGTCCGGTTCCGCCGCGCCGACGCCCAGGACGCCGATCTCGGATCCGCGTCCTTCGACCTCGTGTTCAGCCGGTTCGGGGTGATGTTCTTCGCAGATCCCGCCGGGGCGTTCGCCAATCTCCACCGGGCGTTGCGGCCTCGGGGGCGGATGGTGTTCGTCTGCTGGCAGGCTGCTTCTGCCAACCCTTGGATGGCGGTCGTGAACCGTGGCGCCGCCCGGATCTTCTCGCTGGAGCCGCCGTCCCGCGATGTCCCGGGCCCCTTTGCACTGTGCGATCCCGATCGCATCGACGCCGTCTTGCGTGCTGCGGACTTCTCGGACGTCGAGATCACCGCGCACGCAGAGCAGCTGCGCTTCGGTGCCGGCCAATCCGTCGAAGCCTGGGTCCATCAGCGCCTGCTCATGGGTCCGGCCCGCGCTGCCTACCTCGACGCAGGGCTCGACCGCCAGCGCGAGACGTGTGCCATCCTCGCCGAGGAGCTCGCTCCGTACCGGGTCGACGGCGAAGCCCCCGAGAGCGGGCTCGTGATGGATGCCGCGGCGTGGATCGTGGGCGCTCGCCCCTGATCGGTCGCCTGCGAGGGTCGGGCGGCCGGAGCTCGCTCGTGTCCCGGGCGAAAGAGCGCTGGTCACATCTTGAACGCGCAGCCGTCCCAGAACGCCGCCGGGCGCTTGCGGGCGAGCCCGCGAAGCTCGAGCACCAGCTCGTCTGGGCACCCGTGTGCTGCCTTGAAACGCACGGTGATCGGAAGGTCGGCGTCGACGGTCTCGTAGCTCGCGGCATCCCCGGGTCGGTCGGTGGACGCGTGCAGCAGCGTCAGGGGACCGTGGCAGCACCGGTGCCGTGTCGGGCGAACCCACACGGTGCCGCCGTGCGCCACCACGTAGTCACACACCGCGGCCTCAGCCGTCACCATCATGTGTTCCATCGTAGGGCTCGGTTGCAGCTGGGAGGCGAGCCGAGGGCCGCCGGAGCGCCCCGACGGCAGAGATCATGTTGGAGTTGCCGCTGAGGTGCGCTGGCTGGCATCGTGGAGATGGCGGTCACGACGAGGTCCGTCGGTGCTTCCGCGGCCGACTCGCCGGTCCAGATCATCCACACGGAGGAGCTGACCAAGGTCTACCCGCACGCCGACTTCGCCGCGGTCGACCAGCTGGACCTCGATGTGCGCGGGGGCGAGAGCTTCCGTCTACGCCCTTTCCGGGGGGATGGCGCAGCGGCTGATGGTGGCGCGAGCGATCTTCCACCGGCCCGCGGTGCTGTTCCTCGACGAACCGACGGCTGGTCTCGATCCGCAGAGCCGTCTCGCGCTCTGGGAGATCCTCGAACGGCTGAACGACGAGGGTCAGACCATCCTCCTCACCACCCACTACACGGAGGAAGCTGACAAGCTCTGCGACCGCGTCGCCATCGTGGACCATGGCAGGATCCTCGCCCTCGACACGCCAGACGCGTTGAAGCGCGGGATCGGCGCGGACACCGTCGTGGCGGTGCGCTCGACCGGTGACCTCGCCGCCTTCGGAGATCTCCTGAGCCGGGAGGTCCCCGGGGTCACGCGGACGCGCATCGCCGAAGGGATGCTCCAGCTCCACCTCGCCGGTGGTGTCGTCGTGCGTTCGGTGTGGTCGAGGGCACTCCCTTCGGCGCCGAGCTCGGTCCGTGTGCACCAGGACTCGGTCGGCGACTGGTGGGCGAGCTTCGTCGTGAAGGTGCACGACGAGCCGCTGCCTGCGACCGGTCGGGCAATCGGCATCGACTGGGGCGTGCGCGCCATCGCGACGACGACCACAGACGCCTTCGACCTCTCCCATCGTGAGCACGGCAAGTCTGCGGCCGCCAAG
>JAJYYT010000337.1 GCA_021800645.1 Actinomycetes bacterium | reverse complement strand
TGGCACCGTGGCGCGTTGGAGCCTGTGGGGAAGTGGTGGGCAGCCCGGGCTCGAGGCGCGGCCGAAGTCCTCGCCGACGCCGTCCGAACTGCGGCATAGCCGCCCTCTTCTCGCGTCTCGGCCGAAGCGACGGTCGAACGCTCGCCGACGCGCACGGATCGGGACCAAGGCCCCTAGTCGTGGTGCGACCGCCGACCCAGCCTTGCCGGGGAGAAGGAGGTTGCCATGACCGAAACGGCTATCAGCGCGACGGCCGAGGCGGTGGGGGCGCGTCCGGCCAGCGACAAGGTCTCGATCGTCATGTTCAGTGGGACTGCGGACAAGTTCATCCCTCTGGGCGTGCTCGCTCAAGCGGGGGCTGCCATGGGAATGGTGGTGCGCGTCTTCGTCACCGGGTTCGCGCTGCACGCGTTTACCAAGGAGCGGCACGAGCTGCCCTTCCCTGCGGAGTTCGTCTCGCTGGCCCCGGCGGTCGCTCAGGGAATGAGCGCGGCGCACGTCGCGCCGTGGGACGACATGCTGCGCCAGGCGAAGGAGCTCGGCGCCAAGGTCTACGCCTACTCGATGATGAGCGGAGTCATGGGCCTAGAAGCCGACGACTTCAACGACCTAGTGGACGACGTCGTCGGCGCGGCGACCTTCCTGCAGACCGCAGAGGGCGGCGAGACCTTCTTCATCTGACGACCGTGCTTCGTCCGAGGACCAGGTATCTGCAGTTCTCGGTACGCGTCGACCACGCGGTCCCGCTCGAGAGGAGGCACGATGGACGCAACCCAGCCGGCACACACGCTCGTGGACTCCCGGGGCTCTACCTGCCCGGGTCCGATCACCGACCTGGCGATGGCCTACAGGCGGTCGAAGGTTGGCGACGTCATCGAGCTCTGGGCCACCGACCCGGGGGTGAAGTGAAGGCGGACACCCGTGCATGGTCGGAGAAGACCGGCAACCCGATCGTCTCGCTCGAGGAGCAGGACGGGAAGATCGTGGTCGTCGTCGAGATACAGAAGCGGTGAGATGACCGAGCGAGTGCTCGTACTGGGCGGCGGCAGCGGCGGCACCATCGTCGCCAACAGCCTCGGATCGGCGTTCGAGACCACGGTCGTCAGCCCCTCCCCCGATCACCTGTTCCAGCCCGGCTTGCTCTACGTCGCCTTCAAGGGCGAACGGAGCCGGCTCGTGCGCGAGGAGCGGAGGCTGCTCAAGCGCCGCGTCCACTTCCTCCAGGACTCGGCTGCTCGTGTCGACCTTCGCGAGCATTGGGTCGAGACCGCAGGTGGCCAGCGCCTCGCCTACGACCAGCTGGTCGTGGCCACCGGTATCGGCACCGACCCGTCCCAGATCCCGGGCCTCGCGCAGGTGGGCGAAGAGGTGGGCAACTACCACTCGTCGCTGGAGCACGCCCGCCAGCTGTGGCAGACCCTCAGCGGGTTCAGCGGCGGCACGATCGCGCTGGGCCAGGCGACGCCGATCTGCAAGTGCCCCCCTCGCCCCTCGAAGGCATCCTGCTCGTCGACGAGCTGCTCCGAGCGCGCGACATCCGGCACAAGAGCCGCCTCGTGTTCTTCACCCCCTACCCGAGGGCGTACCCGGCGGAGCCGATGAACCGCATCGTGGAGCCGATCCTGAAGGAACGCAGCATCGAGGTGCTGACCTTCTTCGACCTGGACCACATCGACCCGGACACCCGGACGCTGACGTCGATCGAGGGTGACGTGATCGAGTGCGACCTGCCGATCGTCATCCCGCCGTTCGTCGGCGCTGACGTGTCCTACGAGCCGCTCGAGACGCTCGACGCGAGCCGGTTCGTCATCACGGACCAACGGACGCTCAGGGTGAAGGGCGCGGACAACGCGTTCGCCGTCGGGGACGCGACGAGCCTCCCCACTTCGAAGTCCGGCGTCGGCGCGCACCTCGAAGCGAAGGTGGTGGCAAGGACGCTCAACGGGGCACCGGCGGTCTTCGAGGGTCGCACGCACTGCCCGTTCGACGTCGCCGGGGGCCGGGCCACCTTCGTCGCCGGGACCTACCGTGCACCGGTGGTGCCGTCGCCGCCGAGCCGGATGAAGCACCTGATGAAGATGGGCTTCGCCCGGCTGTACTGGGTCAGCTTGCGTGGCGTGCTCGACCCGGTCTTCGACGTCTACTTCCGCCTGACCGATCCGGCGAGAGCCGCCAGGAGGGCGCCCGGCGACGCCGGCTGAGAAGGTCGCTGGTGAACGGTGGCTCGCACGCCGCGTCCTCGGCGCTCCGCTCGCGACCGGCCCGCGACGAGCAGCCGCGTGCCGGCTCCGTCGCGCGCCGGAGCACACGGTGCGCCGTCCAGCCCCGCCCGGAGCTCCTCCAGGCGAACGAGCTTTGCGTCCACCTGCAGGCGGTCGTGGTGAAGTCGACGCAATTGTTGCCGTTAACGTTAGGAGTAGGCCTGCACGAGTGAGCTCGGGGGGCCGCCCCGGTCGACCCGCGCCGGCGGCCTGCAGGAAGGACGCGCAACGATGCGAAGGATCTGGGAGGCGATCGTGCCGAAATGGGCCGATCGCAACCTCCGGGTGATCCTCGCTGCCCGGGTGGGGATGAGCCTCGGGCGGGCGATCGCGTCGGTCGTCACCGCGCTCTACCTGGCGGCCATCGGGTTCTCCGCGATCGAGATCGGGGTGCTCTTCGTCGCCGTGACGGCGGCCTCGGCCCTCATGAGCGCCGGTGTCGGCCTGCTCGCCGACCGTTGGGGGCGCAAGCCCTTCCTGGTCTTCGTCCCCCTCGTCGCCGCCTGCGCCGGCGTCGTCTATGCCGAGGTCAGGGTCACCGCCGTGCTGTTCGTCGCCGCTGCGCTCGGTTCCTTCGGGCGCGGCGCCGGGGCTGGCGCGGGCAACGTCGGTCCGTACCAACCGGCCGAGTCCGCGCTGGTGGCCGACAGCGTGACCGGGGATCGGCGGGCGGTCGCCTTTGGCCGGATCGCCTTCGCCTCCTCGCTCGGCGCCCTCGTCGGAGGCCTGGCGGCCGAGGTCGTCCGCACGACGCGCCACATGACCGCGGCGGAGGCGACCGCCGCGTACCGTCCGGCGTTCCTCATCGCCGCCGGCCTTGCGGTCGTGGCCGGGCTGCTCGCCCTGCTGCTCGAGGAGCCGTCGCGCCAGCGCGAGGATGTCGCGACAGGTCGCGGCCCGCGGTTCAGGTGGCCCAGGAGCTCGTGGCCGGCACTGTGGCGATTCTGGGTGACCAACGGCACGAACGGGGCGGCGATCGGACTGTTCGGGCCCTTCATGAGCTACTGGTTGTACCGCCGCTACGGGGCGGCTCCCGGGACGATCGGCGTGCTCTTCGCCATCGTCAACCTGGGGTCGCTCGTGT
>JAJYYT010000336.1 GCA_021800645.1 Actinomycetes bacterium | reverse complement strand
GTTCTATGAGACCGACCGCCCGACGTACGAGGATCTCGAAGAGGTCCTCTCCGCGGGGCCGCTCGCCCTTCAGCCGGCGGGCCTCCACGGGAAGGAGAAGCTCCTCGACGAGTTCGTCTGAGGGCCCCGCGGTCCCTCCGGGTGGGAACTCCTTAGCCGGCTCCGGCGACCGCGAAGAGGTACGCATCCCCGTACTCGCGGACGAGCGGGAAGGCCGTCGGCGTGGCGAGGAGCGGCGCCGGTGAGAAGGGAGGCCAGAGCGTCGTGCTGGCGCCGGTCACGAGGATGTACTGGACCGCCAGGGCCGTGATCGCCGCGCGCCCGGCGACATCGAGCGTGGCGTTCGAGAGCTCCTCGACCACGAGATTGTACGACCGGTTGGTCCACTCGAACCCCGGAATGAGCGGGTACAGCAGAACGACGTTGGCCGCGTACCCGGGAAGGAAGTCGGCTGCGCTTCCCGGGGCGATGAGGACCCGGGCGCCCGCCGGAAGGTAGCTCCCGGCGAACGCCAGGAGCTCGAGGTCGTCGGCGGTCACGTTCCCGAGATCGTGGTAGAGCGGCGCGAGCATCGGCGGATAGGTGACGGCCGTGACGGCGACCCCCGGCACGACGATCACGAGCGCGACCCCGAGCGCGAGGACCGCGCGCTTTGGGTCGAACGCGGCCAGGTCGCGGCGCCGCCGACGGACCCCGGGCCCGGCGTCGCCTTCCCTCGAATGCCGGTCGAACCAGCTCCCGCACCGCTCGACCGCGAGAACGAGCGGCAGCGCCGCGACGAAGACATACAGCGCGAAGAGCAGAATGGAGAGCTCGCCGCTGCTCGTGATCGCCGCGACCACCCGCGCGATCGGGATCGGCTGCGCGGCGGCCCAGATCAGCGCGAGCAGGGCCACCAGGACCCCGGCCCCGACGATCGCGAAGCGGCGGAACCCGGCGAGATACCGTTCGAGCTCGGAGCCGCGCCGGACGAGGAGGAGCAGGGCGAGCCCGACCACGAGCAGGACCGCGAGCTCGGCCCGGATCTCGGTGACCGGGGAGAGCTGGGTGTCGCCGGGCCGGAAGAGGAAGGGGTCGATGCTGCCGAGGAACTCGCTCGCGGTGATGCCGGTGGGGGTTCCCGCGGGCGGCGCCGCCGCTCCCGGGACGAAGCCGGGGCTCGCATGGCCCAGGACGAGGATGTACAGGGACGGGAGGACGCCGACGAGCGAGGTGGCGGTGGCCACGAGCCACACCCCAAGTCGCCGTCCGAGCGCCGGAGCCGAGAACGGACCGGCCAGGAGCAGGCCGATGAGCACGGTAGGGACGAGCCACTCGACGCCGACCGGGTTCATCGCGGCGGAGTACCCCGCGAGAAGTCCGAAGCCGAGCGCGTCCCAGCGCCCGGGTCCTGGAGCACGGAACCAGGTGTTCGCCTCGCCCGCGAGTAGCAGGACGAGCGGGAACGCGAACACGAAGTCGTTGCTCCCCTGGACCATGCCGCGGGTCATCGGCGCGAGCCAGGCCATCGTCAGGGCGAACGCGAGCCCGGCCCGCTCGCTGCCGAACCAGCGACGCCCAAAGACGAAGCCACCGAAGGGGGCGAGGGCGATGAACAGGGGAGTGACGAGGAGGCTTGTACGGGCCGCGGGGAGGCCCAGCGCGAGTTGCGCCCAGCCGAGCCAGACCGTGGTCCCCTGGGGGTAGAGGATCGCGGGGGACGCGTACGGGGAGAACGAGAGCGGGATCATGTGGTGATCGAGCAACAGCGCGACGTACGTCGTGAGCAGTCCGGAATCGAACGTGTTCCCCGTGCCGACGGGCGTCGCGATCGCGAGCTCGATCAAGAACAGGGCGAGCGCGGAGGCGGCGGTAAGGAGGTAAGGCGGACGCAGGAGCTGGCCGAACGACCGTGCGACGGCCTCGCCGGACCTCGCGGAAGCCGCTCGGTCTCGGGCGACGACCAGGAGGAGACCGAGGCCCGCGACGATCGGTAGGCCGAGAACGATCGGGGCGACGAAGAGCCCGAGCGGCACCGCGGCGACGAGGTAGAGGAGCGCGCCTCCGAGGAAGAAGTCGAGGAGACCCCGCTCGATCGGATCACCGAGCGACCATGCGCGCACATACCGCGCGACCCCGTAGCGAACGAGCTCCCCCAGCGCGACCGCCGTCCCCGCCCAGGCGAGCAGGGCGATCGCGAGTTCGCCCGTCGCCGGCCCCGGGAGTCCCACGCGCCTCGGAGCCGCGGTCGGCTAAATGAAGGCTGCCGCCGGAGCGCCAGCTATTTACCCGCCCGCGGGAGCCGGGGTGCAGGAACGTCTCTTGGCCACGGGGTCTGCCGCGGGGGTCCGGGAAGGACTTTCTACCGTCACGCGCGGGACGCTCCTCGTCCTCATCGGCACGCTCGGTCTCATCGGCCTCACCTTCGTCTCTCGGGTGTTCCTCATCCACACGATCTCCTACCCCGAGTGGAACGCCTTCTCCTTCGGCCTGACCCTCGCCGCGCTCCTCTCGTCGTTCGGAACGCTGGGCCTCCCGAGCGCGGTCGCCCGCAGCATCCCCTACGCGGCATCGGACGACGAACGACGGGCGTTCGTCCGCGGCAGCCTCTGGATCGGAGGGGGGGCCGCGATCGCGAGCGGGCTGCTCCTGTGGCTCTTCTCCGGCCCGATCGGCACGATCCTTGGCGACCCCGTCATCGGGTTCGGCCTCTCGATATTCCCGATCGCGGTCGCCTGTTCGATCCTCGCGTCGATGATCGTCTCGATCTTCCAGGGGTTCGAGGACGTCTTCCCCAACGCGATCTTCCTCTCGATCGTCAACCCCGGGCTCTTCGTCGTCTTCCTTGGGGTCGCCCTCTTCCTGCCCCCGTTCGGGATCTCGTACACGGAGTCGCTGGTCGCCTACGCGCTCGCGAATGTCGTGACCCTCGCGCTGCTCGCCGGGTACGCCGTGCGTCGGCTCCCCCGTCACCTCCCGAGCGGGCCACGCGCTCCTGAGGCCCTCGGTAAGCTCCTCCGCTTTGCCGCGCCGCTGTTCATCGTCGGCATCATGGGCAGCATCTCGGGTTCCGGCGACACCCTGATCCTCGGCGTCTTTCACTCGAACGAGGTCGGGACCTACTCCGCCTCGCTCACGCTCGCCCGCCTGCTCCAGGTCGGGGTCAGCGCCCTCGGGTACATCTTCCTCCCCGTGGCGACGAGGTTCCTGCGGCAGAGCGAACCCGGATCGATCGTGCTGACCTACGCGACCGCGACCAAGTGGATGATCCTGCTCTCGCTGCCGCTGTTCGTCCTGTTCTTCTTCCTGCCCGCGAGCTCCCTGGGGTTCGTCTACGGGCCCGCGTACGCGCTCGTGATCGCGCCCCTC
>JAJYYT010000335.1 GCA_021800645.1 Actinomycetes bacterium | reverse complement strand
TCGAGGTCCTCCAGGTTGGGGCTGGCGGCCTTCTGGCGCGTGAACCAGGCGTCCACCTGTTGCAGCGCGTCGCGGTGCTGGGCCGCCCGCTCGAAGGCCGCGGCCTCCGCCGCCTGCCACATGGCCGCCTCCAGCCGCGCCTTCAGCTCGTCCCGCTTGCCCTCCAGGAAGAGCCGCGCCTCGCCCCCGGCACCCGTGCCGGTCGACCAGAACCCCGCCCCCACCCCGACCCCATGGTTCTCGGGAAGGTGCGCCTTCCATTTCCGCGCCAGCGCGCCGGCTTCGTCCAAGCACTGCGACAGGCCGAACGGCCCGACCGGTTGGCCGAGGTGCGTCTCATCTCCCTCGACCCAAACGTGGCGGCGGCGGAACTCGATCGGGTCGACGCCGAGGCGCTGGGCGAGGTGGTCCATGTGCGATTCCGCGGCGAATGCGCACTGAGGGGCGAGCGGAGCACGGTGGGGCCCCAACGGGGGCTTGTTCGTGCGCAGCGCAATCCCCTCCAGTTCGATCGCCCCCGTTCGGTACGGCCCGACCGTGAAGCCGACGCCGTACCCCGTGGCGAAATCGCGCCCGGGAAGGCTCGACCCGGCGTCGACTCGCCAGAGGACACGGCGACCGACGATCTCCCCGCCTCGAACTGCGCTCGATAGCCGAATGAGGGAGGGGAGGGTCGACCGGCCGAGGAGGAACTCTTCGCGATAGGTGAGCGCGAGCCGTACGGATCGGCCGCTCGCGCGCGCCAGCAACAGTGCGTACGGCTCGACGAGCGACGAGCCCTTCCCGCCGAATCCTCCCCCGACCCAGGTTCCCTCGACGACAATCCGTTCTTCCGGGAGCCCCAGGATCGCGGCGAGATCCTCCCGCACTCCGAACGGGCTCTGGGTGGAGGTGCGGACCCACCACGTCCCGTCGCCGCGGATCTCCGCGATCGCCGCGTGGGGCTCGAGCGCCACCTGGGAGACCGAACTCGTCCGGTACGTCTCCGTCAGGACGAAGTCGGCGGTGCGGAACGCCTCGTCCAGATCGCCGTAGCGCGCGCGCACATGGCCGATCACCTCGGGCTTCGCGCCCGGCGCGGCCTCGTCGATGCTCTCCACCGCCCGGTCCTTCTGGGTCGCGACCGTCACCGCGTGCGCCGCACGACGGGCCGCGCCGAACGTGGGCGCGGCGACGGCCGCGACGGGTTGGGAGTGGTACTGGATCGTCGTCGAAGGGAAGATCGGCCGTTCCGGGTCGGCCGACGCGCCGGGCAGGAGCCGGGGAAGATCTTCCGGACCGATCGCGGTCACGCCCGGGATCGCGCGCGCCGCCGTGAGGTCGATGGAGCGAATCGTCCCGTGGGCGATCGGCGCCAGAACGAGAGCGCCCCACAGCATCCCCGGGCTCTCGATGTCGGTGCCGTACGGGATCGCGCCCCGCGCCTTCGCGAGCGCGTCCGACCGGACCCGGTAGCTCATCGCACGGACTCCCGCGCGCGGCGGGCGGCCCGACGGATCGCGACGTATCCGGTGCACCGGCACAGGTTCCCCTGCAGGTCCTCCTCGAACTCGGCGGGGTCCGCGGCGCCGCGCTCTCGCACGAGCGAGGCGAGCGCCATCACGAACCCGGGGGTGCAGTACCCGCACTGTACCGCGCCCTCGTCGGCGAACGATTGCACGATCCGGGCCCCGACCTCGTCGTCGGCCAGGCCCTCGATGGTGGTGACCTCGCTTCCCGCGACCTCGTGCGCGAGCGTAAGGCAGCTCAGGACGCTCGCCCCGTCGACCAGGACGGTGCACGCGCCGCAGTCCCCCGAGCGGCATCCTTCCTTCGTCCCCTTGAGCCCGAGCCGCCAGCGTAGGGTGTCCAGGAGGCGCTCGGATCCTCGGACCTCGGAGAGGTCGACGACCGTCCCGTTGACGGTGAGTGAGAGGGAGGTCGTCATGGCTCGGACCCCCGAAGCGCCGGGGGCTGGATCGCGAGGAGGGCCCGCCGGACCAGGACCTCCACGATGAGGCGCCGGTACGCCTCGGTTCCTCGGCGATCCGACGCAAACGGGGAGAGGCGCGCCGCGAGCGCGGCCGCCGAGCGCATCTCGTCGTCCGTCGGCGGCCGGGAGCGCACCGCCTCCTCGGCCGGTCGGATCCGCACCGGTCGCGGCAGGAGATCGCCCACGGCGATCCGATACGATCCCGTCGACGGCGAACGGGCGACCGCGACTCCCACCTGGGAGATGTCGTTGACCGGACGCACCCGCTGCCAGCGGTAGGCGCTCGGACGCGCCTCGGGAATTCGCACGGCGCGCAGAAGCTCGCCGAACGCGAGCTTCGGGCGGCGCGACTCCGATAGGAATCCGTCGACCGGCATCCATCGGGATCCCCGGGGTCCGACGACCTCGACCTCGGCGTCCAGCGCGAGGAGGATCGGCGACAGGTCGGAGGCGGGCGCGCTGCGCACGAGGTTGCCGCCGAGCGTCGCCCGATGGCGCAAGGCGACGCTCCCGACCGCGCGAACGGCCTCCCAGAGGCCGGGGATCCGCTGGCGGACGAGCGGGTCGGATTCGAGCGTGCGCAGCGGGAGAGTGCTGCCGATCGTCAGCGAGTCGCCGGACCATTCGAGGAACTTCCACGGAAGGTAGCGCAGGGAAACGACGCGGCGGGGGGCGATCCGCTCGCGGTCGATGTCGAGGAGGAGGTCGGTCCCGCCGGCGAGGATCGCCACGTCCCCGGGGGAGGCGCTGCGCAGCTCCGCCAGCGCCGCGTCGACGCTTCGAGGATAGAGGAGGTCGAACGGGGCCATCGGCGAAGACCAGCTCGTCGGACAGGATATCGTCTCGCTGACGCGGGAGGGGGCGGTGCGGCTCCGGCTTTTATCTGCCCGGACGCTGACAGAGGGGCGAATGGGGTTCGATCTCTCGCTGCGGTACAGCACGCCGCTCACTCCGATCACCGACGTGGACGAGGTGCTCGGAGAGTTCCTCCGGCTCGTCGGCTACCTTCCGAACGGCGAGGAGGGACGCGGTACCGAGGGCCCCGTGGGAGAGAGCCTCGCCTACCGGATGGTCCGTCAGTGCTTCCTGGGGGAGCCGAGCCGGGCGTGGCAGCCGGACGAGCTCGCCGTCACGCTCCGGACGACGAGGCCGACCGTCTATCGCCACATCAACAAGCTGAAGGCGCTCGATCTCCTCGAGGAGGTCGGTCTCCCGAGCGGCCGGGACCGGGGCGGGGGACGCAAAGCCTACCGGCTGCGCTACGGCAACATCGCGCGCGCGTGGGACTTCACCGAAGCCCACGCCCAGAACGCGCTGCGACGGTATCGCGAGACCGTGAACCATCTCCAGACGCTCATCGATCAAGGCGCGGCGGTTCCCTC
>JAJYYT010000334.1 GCA_021800645.1 Actinomycetes bacterium | reverse complement strand
CGCTGTGGATCGACCCGAAGCCTGCACCTGCCAACCCGTGGGACTCGAACGGGCTCGAGTGGCAGACGGCAAACCCGCCGCCCTGGTACAACTTCGAGCGGATCCCGGTCGTCCTCGCCGACCCCTACCACTACTCCGAGCCCGGGGACGTGGCGGTGGCCGACCTCGAGCCTGCCAATTTCGCCGAGGCGGCGGCGAACGACGGGACCGGCGCGATGGCCGGCGCGGGAGCCGGTCGCGGAACGTCGTCGGACCAAGGCGCATGAGCTGCGAGCGGCCCGATCGTGTGACAGCGAGGAGACCATGACCGAGATCACTTCACACTCGCTCGAGGGGATGGGCACCCCCGAGGAAGCGGCGTACGAGATGCGTGCCGCCGAAGGGGCGCTGTGGACGGGGGGACGGCTCTTCATCGCCATCCTCTCCTTCGCCTTCGCTGCGCTCGCCTTCGCCTACTTCTACCTCCGCTCGGCCAACAGCGACCACCTCTGGCGCCCCGGCGGCGTCACCGCGCCGACGGCGACCGGCGCGGCCATCATCGCGTTCACCGTCGCGACCGCGGTCGTCAACTTCTACGGCGTCCAGCGGCTCCGCAAGGGGTTCCACGTGGACTGGCAGGTCGCAGGCTGGACGTCGCTGCTCGGCGGGCTGATCGCGCTCGGACTGCAGTGCTGGGAGCTGACCGACCTTCCCTTCTATCCCGGCTCGAGCGGCTACGCGTCGGTGTTCGTCGGGTGGGCGGTCATGAACATCATCCTGCTGGTCGCGGCGGTCTACTGGACCGAGACGCTGCTCGCCCGCCATCTTCGGCTCCGGCGCGCGCATGCAGAGGAGGGCGGCGACCGCCACGAGGTGCTGATGCCGCGGATCACGCGGGTCAACATCGTGTCGTCGTCGCACTTCTGGATCTACACCGCGCTGGTGGGGATCTTCTTCTGGGTCTTCATCTACGTGACCGTCTGAGACCCGCCACGGGTATGCTGTCTTGAATCGAGGAGGAACGTTGATCGGAACCGACACCTACATCGGGGCGCAGGTCCTCACGATCGCGATTCCGCTCGGCGCCTTCCTCGTCGGGTTGCTGTGGCTGTTCTTCCAGCGCAGGCCGAACCCGTAGGCTCCGCTGCGGCGCCGGGGGCCCGGCGCGTGAGGACACTGCTCCTGCTCGGCGCGCTGGCGGCACTGCTGCTCGCGGTGCTTCCCCCGATCTTCACCGACGCGCATGGCTACGAATTCGTCGAGACGGTCCAGTTCGACCTGACCGGCTTCGCACTGCCGGCGCTGATCGTGCTGGGGTGGCCGCTGAGGCTCGTGCCGGGCGAGGCGGGGCATCGGCTCGCGCTGTGGGCGCTCCGCCTCAACGGGGCCCGGCGCCGTCATCCGTCCACGTGGCGCGCCATCGGCTTCGCGGCCGTCGATGTGGCGGTGCTGCTGTGCTGGCGCACGCCAGCGCTCATGGACGCGCTCGAGCGCCACCGGTGGCTCGTCGCCCCGGAGATCGTCTCGCTCGTCGTGGTCGGCGTGCCGTTGTGGGTCGAGCTCGTGTCCTGCGCGCCGCTCGAGCCGCGTGCCCCGCACCCGTGGCGAGGCGTGGTCGCCGCGCTCACGATGTGGTCGGTGTGGGTGATGGCGTACTCGATCGGGTTCTCGGACGTGTCGTGGTACGTGGCCTACCACCACGCGGCCGGCGGGATCGGCACCTCGGCGGACCAGGAGCTCTCGACGGGCACTCTGTTCTTCGGGGCCGCGGCGGCGTTCGTGCCCGTGGTGTTCACCGACCTGCTCGCCTGGCTGAAGAGCGGGGAGGATCCCGACGCGGAGCTGCGGTCGATGGTCCGCAAGGAGCGGTGGTGGGGAAAGCCCGACTGACGCACGAGCCTCTGCAGATCACCTGAGCGTCGCGCCCGGCGCGGGCGGCTGGTCAGCCCGGCCCGGCTGGTCAGCCCGGCCCGGCTGGTTGTTCCTGAAGGAGCGGCTCTGGTCAGGAGGAGGACGCCGTCGGGTGCGGGAGGCTGGGGAGCCCGATGCTCGGCAGCGGCAGGCCGTCGAGAGCTGCCTCGGCGGCGCGTATGTCCCTCACTGCAGCCGCGCGGTCGGCGGCGAGCAGCCGCTCCCGTGTCGCGAGGTCCTCGAGGGCTGCCCGGTCCCCCGGCTGGGTGACGAGCGTCTCGATGTCGGCGATCGCGCCGTTGGCGTCGGACGTGCACCACTCGAGGGCGGTCTTGATGATCGCGCTCAGCTGCCGGCCGGCAGCAGAGTTAGGGACTGTGATTGTCGACATGCCGAAGATCCCTGTGTTCACGAAGCTGCACGCCTGCTGGTCCTGGCTCAGGTACTGGTGGGCGAACGTGCGCGAGGCCGCGGGGAGCGTGTCGTGGGTCACCGGGTCGTAGAATGTCCTGAACGCCTCTGAGACTGCGTACTCGCAGGGGTGCACGTCTGTGGAGATCTCCTTCAGGACCGCGGCGACCACGGCCGCCTTCTGCGTGTCGCTCTGAGGTTTGGGAAGGTCCGCGATGATGGCCGCGGCCAGCACCGCGGCCAGGACGACGACCCACAGCGCCCAGCGCTTGTACCAGGGGCGGCCGGGCGCAGGCCGTGTAAAGCCCGGGATCGGTCCGAGCCCTCCGCCCGGCGGCCCGGCAGCAGGCTCCGGCGGCAGGGGCGGGAGCGGGTGCGCCTCGACAGGCGCCTCGACCGGCGCCTGCGGTGCACGCGGCGCGCGGCGGGAGGAGGGGTCGGTCACCGGGCCAGCTTCGCGGCGTACCGGGCGATGCCCTCGGCGAAGCGGGCGATGACCGGCTGGGGGAGGGAGAACGTGCCGTCGGGCGATTCGTCGGCGAACAAAAGCGCGCTCCACTCGAGCGTTCCCTTGCGAGAGATGAAGTACATGAGGTCGTTGTGGGAGGCGACGCCGGTCGCAGGGTCTGCGGTGATGGAGATGCCGTAGTCGACCCATACCCGGTTGAGCCGATGGACCGAGCCAGTGAGGAACATCCACCCCGGGAGCGAGGCGAAGAGCGGCTGGCGGAGGATCGCCGCGTGCGTCGGCGCCGTCTCGAGGGGGTCCGAGTTGACCGTCACGAAGGAGACCGGGACCCGCGTCTTCGCCAGGTCCGCGGCTGCCTGGTGCAGCTCTGCGGCGAGCACGGGGCAGATGTCCTTGCAGTTGGCGTCGGCGAAGGTCAGGACCACCACGTGGCCGGCCAGCGCGGAGAGGGTGACCACCCTTCCGGTCGCGGCGTCGGTGAGCGAGAAGGGCTTCGGCTGGCGGCCCCGCAGGCGCGTGAGGTCGAGGAGGTTCCGGAGCGGCGCGTGGAGCTGGGCCGAGTTCAGCGGCGGTGCGCTGCCCCCGAC